>JACMMA010000186.1 GCA_014379275.1 Armatimonadota bacterium
GCAAACATTCTTATTGGAAGGTTATGACATCTATTCCTCGTGCGAGCCCTGCCCCATGTGCCTCGGCGCGATCTACTGGGCGCGGATCGACACTCTTCATTTCGCCGCGACGCGCACGGACGCTGCGGTAGCCGGTTTTGACGACGAATTCCTATACGATGAAATAGCGAAACCCCTCCGCGACCGGTCGCTCGCTTCGCACCACCGGGTTGAATTGCAAGGTAAGGCGGTCGTCGCATTCGCCGCGTGGCGGGAGAAGACGGACCGGACCACGTACTAAAATGGCAGGGGATTCGGTATACTTTTGCCGTAGCGCGAGCCTTTTTTGCGCTATGAACTCGAACCCAATTTCTCGCAAGGAGCGAACCTATTATGTCTGAACATACATTGCCGACTTTGCCGTATGCGTACAACGCACTGGAACCGGTAATCGCGGCCCGAATCATGGAACTCCACCACAGTAAGCATCATGCGACGTATGTGACCAATCTAAACACCGCGCTCAAGGAATATCCCGATCTCCAATCGAAATCTGCCGAGCAATTGGTCAAGGATCTGGACGCCGTGCCGGACACGATCAAAGCCGCCGTCCGCAACAACGGCGGCGGTCACGTCAACCACACCATGTTCTGGGAAATCATGACGCCTGACGGCGCAAAGGAGCCCACTGGCGATCTGCTGATGGCGATCCAAACCGGGTTCGGTTCGCTGGACGATCTCAAAGCCAAGGTCAATGACGCCGGGGCGAAGCGGTTCGGTTCCGGCTGGACATGGCTCGTCACGGATGCTGCCGGCACACTGGAAGTCATCTCGACCCCGAACCAGGATTCCCCGCTGACCGAAGGCAAGACACCGATCCTGGGCAACGATGTTTGGGAGCATGCTTACTACCTGCAATACGAAAACCGCCGCCCCGATTATCTCAAAGCATGGTGGGAAGTCGTCAACTGGGATGTCGTGGCAGAAAAATATAGCGCTGCAAAAGTCAGCTAATCGCAGTCGAAAATAACCCCATTTACGGGCGGCTTGCGTAAGCAGGCCGCCCGTGCTATAACGAACCCTAGCGGGACAACCCCGCAAGAATCGAGCGAGTGTCGCTTATCACGAGTAGCGGAGGGAACGGCCCGACGATGCTACCACAACCACTTGAGGGAGGCGTTACAACCAACCGAAAGCAGGTGCGAAATCCGGCAGAGGCAAACTTAGCCGTCTGCAAAGATAAGAGAGACGAGTGCGATAACGTGTGGCAGGGTGGGAGACTAGTCCCGTTTGCCTGCCTCCGTTTTCCGCCTTTCCCTCTTCGTTTGTAAAGCGCGTATCCATTAACTCGCTCGGTCAGAAGAGGCATTATGGCAACTACACACCAACTTTTTACTTCCGAATCGGTGACAGAGGGACACCCCGACAAGTTAGCCGACGCGATCTCGGACGCTATCCTGGACGCTTGCCTGG
The DNA here is from genome assembly GCA_014379275.1 of Armatimonadota bacterium. GTDB lineage: Bacteria > Armatimonadota > Armatimonadia > Armatimonadales > Armatimonadaceae > JACMIU01. The sequence continues at coordinate 1,453 of JACMMA010000186.1, forward strand.
GTCCGAGCAAGCACAACAACGGTAAGGGAGACCCGAATTCCCGCGTCGCCATCGAGACGCTCCTAACCCGCGGTCTCGCCGTTATAGCAGGCGAACTAACCACGGACACCTACGTCGAAATCGCCGACGTCGTCCGCGATACGATTCTTGAAGTTGGGTATGACAGTACCGACATCGGATTCGACGGACGGACAACCGGTGTCACCATCGCGGTACAGAAGCAATCGCCGGATATTGCGGCGGGCGTGGACACGGGTGGGGCAGGGGACCAGGGAATGATGTTCGGCTTCGCGTGTGACGAGACGCCGGAATTGATGCCACTACCTATCACGATCGCGCACCGGCTGACCAAGATTCAGGCACAGCTCCGCCGCGACAAACCAGAACTGGGCTTGCGCCCGGATGCGAAATCTCAGGTGACGATTGCCTACAACGCCGACGGCACCCCCTCGCACATTGACACTCTCGTGCTGTCAACACAACATTCCCCGCGGCTTACTCTCGCTGATGTGAAAGCGATCGTGGACGAACAGATCTTCGCGCCGGTGTTGGCGGAATATCCCCATCTTGTAACCGGAAACATCACCAAACACGTCAACCCGACCGGGATCTTTGTTATCGGTGGCCCGCAAGGAGATACCGGCTTGACGGGACGCAAGATTATCGTGGACACGTACGGCGGCTTCGCGCGACATGGCGGCGGCGCGTTCTCCGGCAAGGATCCGACGAAGGTGGACCGATCGGCGGCATATGTGGCGCGTTACCTCGCCAAACTCGTTGTCGCCGCGGGGCTAGCGAAGAAGTGCGAGATTCAACTCGCGTATGCGATCGGTGTCGCGCAACCGGTCTCCGTTCGCGTGGATACGTTCGGTACGGGAACTGTCGGTGACCTGGAAATCAGCGACCGCTTGCAAGCCAAGTTCGATCTGACGCCGAAAGGGATCATCGAACTCCTCGACCTACGCCGCCCGATCTACCGCGACACAGCGCGCAACGGTCACTTCGGAAATCCGGCGTTCTCCTGGGAAAATACCGCGCGAGCTCCGGAACTGGCGGGTTAGTTGAAACCAGTTCGCATCCTCGTTACCGGCGGAGGTACGGGCGGGCATGTATCGCCTGCACTCGCCGTGGTGCAAACATTGCGCAAATGGGCGGAAACTCCGGGGGCGGTTTTTTCCCCGGAGTTTCTTTACCTCGGTAGCGAGACCGGCATCGAGTCGAAGTTAGCCCGGGAGGCCGATATACCGTTCCGGTCTGTCGCCACCGGGAAACTACGTCGTTCAAGTAAGGGAATTTTGGGGTTGGTCACCGCCGCAAACTTGCGCGACGCCCTGCGGGTCCCCGTCGGGATCGGCGAGTCATTCACGGCTGTGCGAGCCTTTAAGCCGGATGTCGTGTTGGCAACAGGAGGGTATGTGTCCGTCCCTCCCGTGATTGCGGCGGGTTTCTCTGGCGTTCCGGTGTTGATCCATGAGCAAACCGTAACGGTCGGTCTGGCAAATAAAATCGCCGGACGGTTCGCGAAACGGATCGCGCTTTCGTTCGCCGAGTCAATCGAGGAACTACCGCCCCCCCTGCGGAAAAAAGCGGTCGTCACCGGCAACCCCGTTCGCTCCATAATCTTCGGTGGAAACAGGGCAAATGCCGCCTCGCGCTACGGCTTTGTGATCGCGGACGACGCACTGCCCTGTGTCTATGTGACAGGCGGCGCACAAGGTTCGAGAATCATCAATCGCGCGATCCTAGAGGTACTTGCAGAGCTACTCGCATTCTGCCGGATTGTCCATCAGTGTGGCAAGCAGCCGGAAGGCACGGAGCAGGATTTCGACCGACTGGCGGCGGATAGAGCGGCGTTGCCAGACGAAATGAAACAACGCTACCATGTAACGCCGTTTGTGGAGACCAGCGAAATTGGCGATCTTTTCGCTCTCGCCGATCTGATTGTCGGACGTAGCGGCGCGGGAACGGTCACCGAAGTATGCGCTTTGGGCAAACCGGCGATCTTTGTTCCCCTTCAACCGGCATCCGGCGATGAACAGATGAGGAACGCCCAGCGCCTGGTAAAAATCGGTGCGGCACGTGTCATTCGGCAGGAGGACTGCAACGGAATGATATTTCTCCAAGCGTTACGGCAACTGCTCGGCGAGCCGGAACAGTTACGAATCATGGGGGAATCGTCACAAACTCTAGCGACACCGGGTGCAACCCGAGACCTTGCGAGTGAGTTGCTACGCCTCGTGGATGCCTCATTCGTCCCACCCGAGGATCACCCCCCGGACTGACCCTCCGTAAATTTTTTCGATGATAGTGAGATTGTTGTGTGTCTACCAGGGCAGGAAAATCCCAAGGGAAAAGAAAACAACAGGTCGGAGGTTCGCCGAAACTACGTGAATACTGTCGAGACAGAAAAACCGGAAACGATTCTTCGACAGCAAGAAAGCCTGCGCGCTGTTATCGAATCCATAAGCCGCGAGTTGGAACTTCAACCGCTGCTTACCAGCATCGTGCGGTATGCCTGTGAGCTGATCGGCGCGGACAACGGGACCATCGGTCTCGTTGATGAGGATCGGATGGTCGGCCGGACGGAGGCGGTTTTCCAAATGCCAGCCAGCGAACTCGGCGCAGAAATCACGCCTGGCGTTGGACTGGCGGGGCGAGTATTGCTCACTCGCGAGACAGTGGTACTGGGACGGTACGGGGAGGTGGATCATCCGACACAGCCCGACTTGGTGGAGAACGCGGTTGTGGGGCTTCCCATCTTCTGGCACGGCAAAATGACCGGCTTCTTCGGCATCGGGGCGCGTCCCCCGCGCCGGTTCGACGAAAGATCGGTAGAAGTCCTGACTCAGTTCGCCCGCCATGCGGCGATTGCCATCGAGAACGCACGACGCTATGCCCGGGAGCAGCGGCGAACCGAGCGGTTCGCGTTAATCGCTCGCATGGGTAGCATCATCACCACAAACCTTCGCCTTGAAGACCTGGTTCAGAACACAGCCGATGCCATTCATGAGTTGCTCGGGTACCCGAATGTTGCTATCCCTCTGATAGAAGCTACTGACCCCGATCTGATGGTGTTGCGGCATTTCGGCGGACAGTACAAACAGTTCATGCGTGGAGAGTATCGCCTACCGACCTCCGGCGGACTGATGGGGGCGGCGGCACGCGAGCGAAAAACTATCCTGGTGAACGATGTTTCCTCCGACCCGCGTCATATGCCCACCCCGGGGGCGGTTGGCATTATTGCCGAATTGGTAGTACCCATCCTGCTTTCTGATCAGATCTTTGGCGTGGTGAATGTGGAAAGCGACACCCCCTTTTCCCAGGAAGATGCTAATATTTTGCGGATCGTCGCCGACCAACTGGCGGTCGCCATCGAGAACGCCCGGCTCTTCAAAGGAAAACAAAAGCTTTTAGAGGAAACGCAACTCTTATACCAGACTAGCAAACGGCTCGGCACGGCGACTGACGTTGACGAGGTCGTCCACGCTTATCTCGAACAGGTCGCGACGCGGGGCCACTTCGACTGCACCGTGCTCCTGCACGATACGAACAAGGAGGGGAAGCGCACGGTAACCACAGTCCAGGGAAAGTGGACCGCGCGGAAGGGGATCGAGAGCAAAGGGCAGTCGTTCCCGTTCGTGTATAGCGGGATCGATACCGTCTTAGATTCGGGACAAACCACGACGATTCGGGACAGAACTACCGATCGACGCCTCGCCACCGAGTTCCATACAGTCACGGACGGCCTCGGAGGACCATCGCTGGCAATCATCCCTTTATTGGTTCGCGGGGAGAGGATCGGGGTTGTCGTCCTGAGTGCGCCGGAACCGTATTCCTGGCAGGAGGAAGACTTGCAGCGTTATCAAGCGACAGCGACACAGCTCGCCACGGCGGTCGATAGTCGGCGTCAGCAAGTGCTTGTTTATGACCAGGGCCAACAGGTCGCGGTTTTAGAGGAGCGGCAGCGGCTTGCCCGCGAACTGCACGATTCGGTCACGCAATTGATCTTTAGCATGACACTTGTCGCGCAGACTCTCGGCTCAGCCTGGCAACGCGACCCTTCGGAAGGGGAGCGCCGGGTGCAACGATTGATCGAGCTGAGTCAATCCGCGCTCGCCGAAATGCGTGATCTTTTACAGGAACTGCGCCCTGTTGCGGGAACACCCACCCCCGTGTCCTCCCCGGGGACACTCACAATCAACCGCGTCCGGCATAACGGTCTGCCCGCCGCATTGGCCGCGCAGGCGAGCGATGCTTCGCGCGACGGCCGGACGGTGGTCGCGGAAACGGATGGTTATGAGAAGCTACCGATCGAGCAGGAAGAGGCGCTTTTTCGAATCACACAGGAGGCACTAAGCAACGCCGCCAGGCACTCCCAGGCAGGGACGGTACGCGTCCGCCTCCGCACCAGGGGACAGGCGACACAGCTGACTATCACCGACGACGGCATCGGGTTTCCCGCCGATCTGACCGCCGCCAAGCCACCCCGCCACGACGGGGGTATGGGACTGACGACCATGCGGGAGCGCGCAGAGGCGTTCGGGGGAACACTCCGCCTGTCGTCCGAGCCGGGAGCCGGGACCCGGGTGGAAGTGATTCTGCCGACGATCAAACAAGAAGGAACCTATCCATGAATCTTCCTATCCGACTCCTGATCGCCGACGATCACGAGATCGTTCGCGAGGGACTGTGCCTGCTGTTGTCGGAAAATCCCGAGGAAATCGATGTGGTCGGGCAGGCGCAGCATGGCTTGGAAGCGGTGTTGCTCGCCGAAAGGCTTCGGCCAGACGTTATCCTGATGGATCTGGTTATGCCCGACATAGATGGCATCGAGGCGACCCGCCGTTTGCGGGCGACGGGGGTGATGAGCAAGGTAATCATCCTGACCAGTTTCGCGGAAGGGGACCGGGTGCGGGACGCAATACAGGCGGGCGCGACGGGCTATCTACTCAAGGATGTGCTCAGGAATGACCTCGTCAGTGCGATCCGTTCGGCGGCAGACGGGAAACCCACTCTCCACCCGGTCGTGCAACAGTATCTCATGCAGCAAGTGACGACCGCCGCGGCGCCGTCTCCCTTTGCCAGCCTTACGGAGCGCGAACTGGACGTTCTTCGTCTGCTGGCAACCGGACACAGCAACAAAGAAATCGCGGTTCGTCTGTCTTTGACGGTAGGGACGGTGAAGGGGTACGTGAGCGCCATTCTCTCGAAGCTGGATATGGCGGACCGCACCCAGGCAGCCCTGTACGCGGTCAGTCACGGCTTGGTGTAAGTGTTATGCGAGGCGGCATGGGCGATGTGATGTTACTTTGGTTAGGGGCGCAACACTGACCAAAGTCCCTGTTCCCGCCGCCGATAACTCGGTACGCTAAAGAGTGGTATCAACCCGTCCCCGAAAGGTTCTGCTGGTCGACGACAGCCCGGCAGTATGCGAAGCGTTGCGCTGGGCGCTGGAGGACGGTACCGATTTCGTCGTGGTTGGCACCGCCCACGACGGCCTACGCGCCCTGGAATATGCCGAGGCGGTTCAACCCGACGTCGTCATACTCGACATAGCCTTGCCACTGCTGGACGGCTACGCGGTCGCCCGCGCACTCAAAAGCTGTCCGCATGTACCGATCGTTATTTTTCTGAGTATCCACAGTGCGCCGCAATTCCGTCACGAAGCAAGCCAGGCAGGCGGCGATGCATTCGTGGAAAAAGCTCTCGGCTGGTCGGTCCTCATCGCACAGATCCGTAAGACCATCGCCGCACGACCACTTTAGTCGCCTGGGAGTCCCTATCAAAAGTTAGTGGAAGCGATAGTACATAAGGTACTGGGAAGGCGTGCGGACATTCGTTAAGATACTTCGACGCTGCAAACAGCCGGCATTTTCGCCGGAGACAGACCGGGAAACACGATATTGTTCCCAGCAGAAAGGTATTACTGGAATGACGCTACTAAATCGTCGGGTGGTTTTCGTTGCAACTATTGCACTCGCACTAACTCTATCAGAAACTGCTTCCGCGCAGTTTACAACAACCTCAGTCGGGGGCGATAACACGACCGCCTCGATCCAGGGCACTGTGGATGCGTTCCGGACCGCTATCGGTGGTCCGGTGAACGGGAACACACCCGGTCCTCTCGTGGGCGGTCGCCGTGAAATCAACTGGGATGGGGCGGCGGCAACCACCGCTACCGTGTCAGGCTCGCCATTCAACGGTTTCCGGAACATCCGCGGTGCCTCTTTCACCACGCCCGGAACCGGCTTTTTGCAGACGCCGTTGACCGCACCGGAGCTGACCGACATCAATCCGACTTACGCCACGGAGTTCTCTTTTTTCAGCCCGTCACGAATTTTCACGTCGGTCGGCAGCAACATAATGGATGTGACATTCTCTATTCCGGGCACAAACGGGGCCACTCCGGCAACGGTCGGCGCGTTTGGGGCCATATTTACTGGTGTTGATCTAGCTGACACGACATCCGTCACCTTCTTCGACTCGGACAATAATGTCCTTCTCAATTCGTTCGTGCCGGTGGGTACGGTTCCTAACGGAAGTCTTTCTTTCTTCGGGGCTACTGCGACCGGGGGTGAACAGGTCGCCCGGGTGCGGATAACGGCGGGTACGAACGCCCTCGGTCCGGACGACAATCCCGCGAACGGAATAGACATCGTTGCGACGGACGATTTCATCTATTCTGAACCTGTGGCAGCAGTCGCCGTTCCGGAAGCGGGAAGTTTAATCCTCGCAATGCCCGCGCTGCTGAGCATAGGGTTTGTGCTTCGCCGGCGATCGATTCAATAGAACATAGAGCGTCTTTGGTGAGTTTATTTCTATCAGCTAGGGAGCAGGGGCAGGTTTTGCCTCTGCTTCCTAGCCGACGCCTGTGTATGTATCTTACTCGGGCTGCGGGTTGTCACACGTAAAGTCGTAACTATCGTGCTTGCCATGTTCCATACCATAAACCTTTTTCAAATCAGCGATAGCCTGCAACGACCTAGCACTGTGGGGGCTCGCACATTGCTGCCCCTCATGACCAGGAACAGGCTCGAAGGAGTGAAGAACTATCTCTTCGAGCAATTCCCCGAGTGTCATGTCTTTGAACTCGGCCAAGCCTTTAAGCACTTGCACCATACGCTTTTCCATCCGTGCCCCGATTTGAACCCGTTCAACGGTGCCTCCGATCCTTGCGGAGGGCGGGGAAGTGAGGTCAGTTATCATGTTGGTCCTCTTTCCTTGTGTTACAACGGTAATATGTTACCGTTGTAACACAAGGATCGTTTTTTGTCAATGTTGTGAGATGAAAGGGATATCACTGCCTTCGGAAGTGTGTTTGTCAAATCTAGATCTGACAAACACACTTCCGAATGTACAGCGGGTCAGATATGCCAGGAGGTGACCAAGACCCGTGCAATTAGCAACATGGAACATAACACGAATTATCGGACGTTAAACGATTGGGGTTTCGGGGCGCAAGTTTGCGCCCCGTTTTTTTCTACGCAGTGACTGTGCTGCCGTCGCCACTCGTATTCAGCGAGACGCTGTCGCGTAAATCTTCCAGACGATTTTCCAATATATGAAGCGTGCGATGGGCCTTGTCGAGAAGGTCCTGTACGGAGTCCACCGAACCCCGGTTCACCTGTGACTTACGCCAGACGATGTACGCCGCCGTCGCCGCTGACACGACCGCCGCCGTCACAATACTGGCGATCAGAACGTTGTTTTTCTGGTCTTTTTTCGACTCATCTGCGCCAACAGTGCTTTCATCCGTCATATTTCATTCATTACCTCTCGTGAAATAACAGTTATCAGACTACCGCAATACCCAAATTGTTGCCGTTCTACGGCTGAAAAAACTCCACCAGGGCATTCGCAAAAATATGGTGTCCTTCGCGGGTCGGATGCGAAAAGCGGTTCGAAAGTAAATCCGCCGGATGCGCACCCATCCGAACCGCCCCTTGATAGATCGCGTGGACATCAGCCAGTCCGGTATCGGCGGACCGTGCCACCTGGCGGATGGCACGCACGAATTCGGCCACTAGACCATCATCCGAACCATGATCGCCACGGATATTCGGCGTGATCAGTAGCACATCGGCGTCGGATTCCGCCCGCACGCGTCGGACGATCTCGGATAGATTATCGGCGAACTCGTTCACGAAGCCGAGCCCTTTTCGGACGTCATTCAGCCCCAGGCATACGGTCACCAAGTGGGGATCATGGCGCAACACGTCGCGATCCAGTCGGGCCATTACGCCTTCGGTGTTTTCCCCGCCCAACCCCATGTTCAGAACCGACACTATCGCGTGTGGATACAGCAGGGTTAATCGCTTCCGGAACAAGGTCGGGTACGCCGCGTCGCCATCCAGAACCCCGTGCTCCAGCCACCCCGCCGTGATCGAGTCCCCGATAGCGACGTAGCGGACCGACTCCGATCCCGCCATGCCCGATGACTTTTGCAACGCAGCCACGGTGCGTGCGACATGACGCAGTTTAGGATTTGTCATGCCACCTGTTATACCAGACCATGAGAGCGAACCTTTTCGCCGAACAGTGCGAGCGCGGATTCTTCCCGTTCACCAAGCGTATACCGCATCACGTCCGTCAAATAATGACGCGCCCGTGACCGTGTCTCCTCCAGACGCTCGTACTCCCCGTCCGCGATTCGGACAAGGTTCCGCGTCCCCCACTCTTTTGCCGCTTGCAGTTGGCGAACCAACTCGGTGTCCATTCGATCGGGATAACCTACCCAGCAAGCATACACGAACGGCAGCCCGGTAAGCAATTTCCATTCGGTTCCGAGATCAATCGTGTACAGATCCGGGCCGTAATCCCGGTAGCCCAGGTCCCCTATCAAGAGTGCGGCATCGGCGACCTCCAACATCCGGGCAAGGTCCGGCGCGCACGGCACATACCGTGGTGTCAACCCATAACATTCCGAAAGGACAATCTTAGTCAGGGCGACTGAGGTCAGGGAGGAAGTGTCCAGTGCGACATTGCGAATCTTTTCCACGGGCACGCGGCTGAAAACACGCACGCTCTCGACCGCCCCATCCGCGATGACCGCGCATCCCGGGGCGTGGATGAAACCCGACCGGCGGAACAACTCCACGGAGGATACAAGCGCGGCGGCGATTTCCCGTGCTTCCAACATCCGAGCCAGAGACGACGGGACCGCCTCAATCACCTCGACTCCCGATGCCAGGCCTTCCTCGGTATCGGTGAACCAGCGCATCAAAGGGCGACCATTCAAATAAGGAACCGAACCAATAACTGTAGACATTGTGCTTTCTTTCACAATGTAATACGCATACACGTCTCGTTTGGTTGCATGATATTCCTCTCCCTATTTTTGACGATAAAATCGAGTAATGTTAAGTTCCGCACAAGGAGAAGTTCATGCCCACCGGAAAAATGCATGCTGACGAGATAGATACCGACGTCGCCTTAGTGCGAAGACTGTTGACGACGCAGTTTCTCCGGTGGGCAGATTTGCCCATCATACCGGTGCCTTCTGGCGGAACGGACAACGCGATCTATCGCCTGGGCACCGACATGGCCGTCCGTCTCCCCCGCATTCACTGGGCCACGGGGCAAGTGGAAAAGGAGCGGCGATGGTTGCCCCATATGGCACCGCGACTGCCTCTAGCAGTCCCAATTCCGCTCGCAACTGGGTTGCCGGGCGAGGGATACCCCTGGCACTGGTCGGTGTACCAGTGGATCGAAGGCGAAAATGCTACAGCGGATCGCCTTGTCGATCTCAGTCATGCAGCGAAAGAGCTGGCGCAGTTTGTGACCGCCTTTCACGCCATAGATTCCACGGGTGGGCCGCTTGCAGGAGCGCACAACTTCTCGCGTGGGGTACCACTCGCCATGCGCGATGGTGCCGTGCGCACCGCCATCGCCGAATTAGATGGATTGATCGATACCGACATGGCGACAGCCGCCTGGAAGGTCGCGTTGCAGGCTCCCTTGTGGAATGCACCACCGGTGTGGGTTCACGGAGATCTCCAGTCGGGAAACCTGCTTGCTATGGAAGGGAATCTAACTGCAGTCATCGACTTCGGGGCAATGGGAGTCGGCGATCCCGCGTGCGACTTAATCGTCGCGTGGAATCTTTTTTCCGCAGAAAGCCGGGAGGTGTTCCGGACGACGCTATGCGCCGATGACGCGACATGGGCGCGAGGGCGCGGATGGGCGCTTTCCGTGGGACTGATCGCTCTCCCCTATTATCTGAACACGAGCCCCGCTATGGTACGATACGCCCGACACACCATCTCGGAAGTTCTCGCCGACTATGAACAGGGCGCAGGATTCCGATCAAGGCTTCGAAACCGATGTTCCGTAATCAGTGATTGAACAATGTACACGATACGTTATGCAACCCTTTCCGACCGAGCAGCATTGGAAACATTGATCGGCGACTCCGTCCGCGGCTTGAGTGCGAGCGACTATTCCCCCGCTCAGATCGAAGCCGCAATTGGGAACACCATGGGAGTCGACAGCGAGTTGATTACCGACGGAACCTTTTTCGTGGTTGAAAATGCCGGTAGGATTGTGGGCTGTGGCGGATGGAGCAAGCGCGAGACTTTATTTGGCGCAGACAACAAACCGGGACGTGTTTCGCGCTTACTCGATCCGCAGGCCGAAGCGGCACGAATCCGCGCCTTTTTTGTTCATCCCGACGTCGCCCGGCACGGCATTGGACGTATGCTCCTAGAGCGATGTGAGTCCGAAGCACGAGACACTGGTTTCCAACGCGCACAGCTAATGGCTACCTTACCGGGTCGCCGACTTTACGAAAAATATGGATACGTTGCAGAAGAAATGATCGTTCACCCGATCACCGGCGCGGTGTCCATTGAGTTCTACCCGATGGCAAAAACGCTCTAAATCTGATACCCTGCTGACTACAAAATCTGCGCTCCGATAGGTTATTCCCTCATGAAGTTCGAAACGCTCGCTATCCACGCCGGTCAAGGCCCTGATCCCGCTTACGGCGCGGTAATGACCCCTATTTATCAGGTTTCCACCTTCGCTTTCGAGGCTTTCAATAAGCCGGGAACCTTCGACTATACTCGCTCCGGGAATCCGACCCGCAAGGCACTCGAAGTATGTCTCGCTGCTCTGGAGAACGGCACCCACGGTTACGCGTTTGCCACCGGCATGGCGGCGACGGCGTCCATTCTCTCGATGTTCAACACGGGCGACCATCTCATCATCCACGACGACCTTTATGGCGGCACCTATCGCCTTCTAGTATCCGTCCTCGCCCCCAAGGGGATCGAGATGGAGTTCGTCAACCTGCGTGACCTGGATGCCCTCCGCGCCGCGATCCGCCCCAACACCAAAGGTATCTGGACGGAAACCCCGACGAACCCGCTGATGAATCTGCTGGATCTTTCGGCGATCGCCGAGATTGCCAGGGCTGCGGGTGTCGTCAC
>JACMMA010000187.1 GCA_014379275.1 Armatimonadota bacterium
ACAACCACCCGCCGCGGATAGCGGAAAGAAACCGGACACGACACCCAGAAAAACAACCGCGATGGTTTTCGGGAAAGCGGGGGAAACGTGGGCATATATTCTGGCAGACCGGAAAAGTCTGGACGAAGCGATCCGAACCGATCAACTGCCGGAGGTTCACGACATTGTCTTCTCACTCCGCGACAGTGTAGTCACGTTGCCCTACAAGTCGGGGGCGCTGTCGCCATCCAAGATGGCCACGTTAAAAAAACGGGTGAATACCATCGCCGTACTCGCCGAGAGTGTAGACCGGTATGCGGACGAGGGCGACGCTGCGAATACGAAAGCGCAGTACGCGAGGTTAGCCGAAGAGTTGAACGCCATCGAGCCGATTTATCCGGCGAATGCTCTGCCGATCCGCGGCGGGAAGCCGCTATCCGCCGCGGATAAAAAACTGTTTCTCGCCCCCGGTGGTTTGTACACCGCGTCCGACATCGCCGCGAACGGCGGCACGTCCCCTTACCAGAAATATGCGGGCGTGATTCCGATGCACGACGCGAAGGTCAACCCCGGCGACCCGGTCTGCCCGATCTCGGAAACGAAACCGAACGCCAAACTGCCGTGGGTTATCGGCGGCAACACCTATACGTTCTGTTGCCCGCCCTGTATCGGGGAGTTCGTGACGAAAGCGAAGACCACTCCTTCCCTGGTCAAATCGCCGCAAGAGTACATTAAAAAATGATTCGTTTTATTTCGGGCGTAGTCGCCCTCAGTGTTTTGACTGCTTTACCGCTGTCGAGTTCTGCACATCCGGGCGACACGCCCCCGGTGATCAAGATCGCCCCCGGTATGACGTTCGCCGACGCGAAGGAGCCGCACGTTGCGGTCGGTTCCGGCGGGCAGGTTTATGTGGCATTCGGGATGGGGAACATCGTCTACTGCGCCGTTTCTCCCGATGGCGGAAAAACCTACAATGTCCCGGTGCTCGTGGCACGAGTGCAGAACCTATCGCTCGGGATGCGCCGTGGTCCGCGGGTCGCCGTCGCCGGAAGGAGCGTGGTCATTTCTGCCATTTCCGGTGTCGAAGGGGCGGGTAAGGACGGCGATCTACTGGCGTGGCGCTCGCCCGATCAAGGCAAGTCGTGGAGTGGTCCGGTGCGTGTCAACGATGTTCGCGACGCGGCACGCGAAGGATTGCACGCCATGACCGCCGCCGTTGATGGGACCATCGCCTGTACCTGGCTTGATCTTCGCAACAAGGGCACCCAACTCTACGCGTCGGTGTCCCGGGACCGCGGTGCTACCTGGGGTAAAAATGTCCGGGTGTACGCGTCGCCGGACGGCACGATTTGCGAATGCTGTCACCCGTCCCTGGCATTCGATGGGAAGGGCAATCTGCACGTCATGTGGCGAAACGCCCTCGGCGGCGCACGCGACATGTACCTCGCCGAATCGCGCGACGGCGGCAAGTCGTTCGGCACCGCGCAAAAACTGGGGCGGGGGACGTGGGTTCTGAACGCCTGCCCCATGGACGGCGGCGCATTTTCGATCTCCCCTACCGGCACCGTTACGACCTTCTGGCAACGCAACGGGGAGATCTTCTCCTGCCAACCGGGAAGCGAGGAGAAGAGCCTCGGCGTCGGGCGGCAGGGATGGGTCGCCTCGACGGCGGACGGTCCCTATTTCGTCTGGTCCGGCGAGCGTACTGGTGCTATCGGTTCCGCCCCCGGTCACACCGAGCAATGGAAATTAGCCCGCAACGCCGTCAACCCGGTCGTCGCTGCGCCGCTAACGGGAAACGGTCCGGTCGTCGCCGTCTGGACCAGCCGCGACGGTTTGGAAGGCACGGTTCTCACGCACGGTGAAACGTATCCGGGAGACAAAGCGAAAACGCCATAATGGTCGTGACCTCCCCCAGAACCTCACTCCCCGACCCCCTCTCCGTGCCGGAGTGGGGGAGACAGCGGAAACGGAGCTTCCGCGAGCCGGAAGGGGGCACGCGATAACCGAAACGCCTCCGCTGTCTTACTCCCCTCTCCGTGCCGGAGAGGGGGCCGGGGGGTGAGGTCACACACTGTAATACATCGCGAACTCGTACGGGTGCGGGCGCAGGCGGATCGCGTCTACTTCGTCCCGCTTCATGGAGATATAGGTCTCG
>JACMMA010000188.1 GCA_014379275.1 Armatimonadota bacterium
ATCGGCGCATTCGCGGGAAAGGACCGAACCAGATCCGCCTAACATAGTCACAGCACCGCAGGTGAGACCGATCCAACGAAGCGTTGGCCCCGTCCGGGAAGGACAAAAAAGAAACCATCGTCTTGCGGCGGTACAATAGGGCGTGATGAACGACTCGCTTCTCCGCCGCGCCCTACTCGCCTTGCTCGCGCTTTCTCTTCTGCTTTCGGTATCGTTTGCGTTGCGTGTTCCGGTCGGCGACAACCCGGACGAGACTGCACACCGCGATTACATCCGACTTATCGTCGAGGAGCGTGGATTCGTCAAGTTCATCGAGCGAAATAAGCTCCCTGAGGGCGCCCCCAGCCGGGACGAAGCGCACCAACCGCCCCTGTATTATCTGCTTTGCGCGCCGGTCTACGCCGCATCGGGCGGGAACCCGGTTCCGGTGCGTCTGGTGTCCACGGTGTTACAACTGGCGACGGTCGCGCTGGCGTTTTTCGCCTGCCGGGACCTGTTCCCGAAGCGGGGTGAGATCGCGGTCGGCGCGGCGGCGTTCGTCGCGTGTCTGCCGATACAGGCGCAACTCGGCGGCGCGATCAACAACGACAGCCTGAGCACGTTGCTTTGCGCGGCGATCTTCTGGCGTCTCGGTGCGGTTATCCTGCGTGCACAGACGGTGCATGAGGCGGCGTGGCTCGGTATCCTGTTCGGGCTAGGGTTGTGGACGAAACTCTCCGTGGTGCAACTCGTCCCGGCGTTCGCCGTCGCCTATTTCCTCGCTGTGCGTGGCGATAAAATGACGCTGGCGAAAGCGGCGGGGCACTGCGCGGGCGCGTTGATACTGGGCACCGTTCTCGCGTCGCCGTGGCTGATCCGTAACACGCTTCTATACGGCGATCCGCTCACGCTGGCGATCTACCGCCTGACCGGACCGAATTATTCCCCGGCGGATATTCAGACCGGCGCGGACTGGACCGCGACTGACTACCTCCGCAACGTCGGGATTCGTTCGTTCGCCACGTTCTTTTACTTCCTGCATCCGAACCTGCCCATCGTGCCGTTATCCCGGTTTGTCGGACCGCCGGTACCACTGCTGACGGTATGCGCGCTGATGTTGGCTTCGCTCGTCGCGCTGTATCGCCGGGGGAAAGTGGGCGACTTCAAGGACGACGCGGCCCGGCTGGTCTTGTTCTTCGGGTTAGCCGTGCCGCTCCTGCTACCGTTCTACCTGCGCTTCGTGCTGACCGTCTTTCAGGCGCAGGGGCGGTACTTCCTGCCCGCGCTGTTGCCGGTCGCTATTATGACGGCGGTGGCATGGATGAGTCGTCCGCTGGGCACGGACGGCGACAAGATCCCCCCTCGCTGGCTCGCCGTCCTCGGTGTGCCGATATTGTTGCTATTGCTCGCCGTATACCAACTAATCGGCGGCGGGTTTCTCGCCCGTCCGTAAAAGAAAGCGTGCGAAACTACCCGAAACCATGCACCTGCTCCATTTTCTAACGACTGTACCGACAACGCTCGCATACCAGGCAAATGGGGCGACCGAGAGGGGAGATACGACGATGTTCCAAAAAGGCGTAGAAGTGCTCATGCGCGGCGGATGGGTGATGGTGCCGCTTCTGCTGTGTGCGTTCGTGTCTATCGCGGTGATGATCGAGCGCAGCGTCGTTCTGCGCCGCGCGGCGCAGGACAAGGAAACGCTGGTCGAGGATGTGCGCGACCTGTTGGAGCGTGGGCAGGCTGACGACGCTCTCGCGCTCTGCCAGCGCACGCCGGGTGCGGCGGCGAAAGTAGTTGCCGCCGGGATACGCAATCACCGCCGTTCTCCCGAGGCACTGGAACGCGCGTTGCAGGAAGCCGCCCTGCGTGAACTCGCCCCACTCCATCATCGCCTCGGCATTCTGGACACCATCATCACACTGTCGCCGCTACTGGGACTGCTCGGCACGATCACCGGCATGATCCAATCGTTCAATGTGGTCGCCACCGTATCAGGCGTGAGTGCCGCCCCCGCAATCACCGGCGGGGTCGCGGAAGCGTTGATCGCCACCGCGACCGGTCTCGCCGTCGCCATCGTCACACTCCCGGTGTACAACCATTTGACCGAAACGGTACGCGAAGTCGCCTCCACCCTGGAGCGACGCGCCACCGAGTTCCAGAACGCGGTCAGCGATCTGACGCCCGCGCATGCCGCCCCCGCGGCGAAAACGGCGAAACCGGAAGGAAACGTCATCCATGCGGCTACCGCGAACCCTGCTTGAGCCGCGTCGCGGACGCATCGAGATCATCCCGATGATCGACGCGATATTTTTCTTGCTGGTATATTTTATTATGACTAGCCTGTCGCTGACGCAGATGGAAACGCACGGCATCACGCTTCCCGAAAGCCGCACGGCGTCGGTGAAGGCCGAGAAAAAAATCGTGGTCAGCGTGACAAAAAACGGCGATTTGTACCTGGAAGCGAGCCGCGTCACGGAGCAGGAGTTGGTGCGTCGCGTTGCGGCTAAAGTCGCCGCCGATCCCAAAATCGTCGTGGTATTGACGGGCGATCGCAACGGGGACGCCGCAGGACTTTTGCGCGTATTCGATCTGGTGAAGCAGGGCGACGCCGGGCGTGTTGTTTTCGCCACCGAACCACCCAAATCTGTCGCCCCAGTTGACCGTTAAAGGGGATGCTACATGCGATTGCCAAAGACGACCACGAAAAAAGCGCGCATCGAGATCATCCCGATGATTGACGCCATCTTCTTCTTGCTGGTCTTTTTCATGTTCAGTTCACTCTCGATGGTAAAGATGAACGGTCTGCCGGTCGCCCTGCCCAAAGCACCGACCGCCGCCGCGTCGGCGGAAAAGCCGGGCGGAAATGTTGCTTCTTCCCGGCGAACGGCTACCGCCCGCATTCCGTCGACACCGCGACGCCTGGTGCTGGAGATACAGCCCGGCTCTGAAACCACTGTCGACGGCGCGACGGTCGCCACCGATGACGCGGTTGCCCGGTCTCTGACCACTCGTTTGCGTACCGAACCTGATGCTGTTGTCGTCGTGCGCGCCGCGAAAGGTGTTTCCGCGCAACGGTTGATCGGGGTGATGGACGCGCTGAACCGCGTGTCCTTGCCGGAAGGGAAACGTCCGCAAATCGTGGTCGCCACTGTTGCCGAGCCGCCGACAAACCGCTCCAATGTTTTGCCTGTTGTCGGCGCCGAAGGAGATTCCGCCCGTAATGTCCGCTAAAAAAACACTCCAGCGTTCGTTTGTCGCGTCGGCGATCGTCAATGTTTCTTTGATCTGCCTGCTCGGCTACTTCCAGTCCGGCGAGCGGATCATTGTTGCGAAGGCGAATGGCAGCGAGAAAAAAGCGGCACCTTCGCCCGCCCCGTCCGCGCTGACTATCGGAATCGAGCGCATCACACCGGCTCCGGCATCGTCCCCCCGCATGACGGCAACACCGAGGCCGACCGATAAACGGGCGACGCCGCGTAGCGTTCCATCCCCGGCATCCGCGCGAATTCCCCCTCGCGCGCGAACCGGCACGGCACCATCATCGCCCGTGCCGTCTGTATCGCCGAGCACGATCGGTGCCAGGACGATGCCCTCGCCACCCGCCGCCCGCGTCAACCCGATGCCTTCGCCTTCTGCGGCCACTCGAACGCAATCCGAATCTCCGGCGAACCCGCTCGCGGCAAGTCCCGGGGCTACCCCCCGGAACGCCGACGCGGCACGTAGTGGCGCGAATCGGAAGGAAGGCGACCTGGAACGGCGATCTGACGCCCTTCCCTCGGCGAGCATGGGAACACCGGGGAGCAATTCGGTCGGAGCGGCATCGGCGCGAAGAGGCGACAAACCCTGGCAGGGACAACCGGCAACCGGAACCCAAGCCGCCGCGGTGCGGAGCCGAATCGCGTCCGCCGGGACCGGTCACGCCGGTGATTCAGCCGCGAAAACGGGATCGGGTTCGTCGGGCGCAGGAAACGGCGTCAAAGCAGGAACGTACCGCTTTGTGCCGCCCTCGACGGCGGCAACAGGCAGCGGAAATAAAAACAACGTCGGTAAGAATGGCACTGCGGCGTTGGGCACCGGTGGTCGGAAGGGCACATCGGGTGCGGGGGGCACGACGGGCGCGAACAATAGGCAAGCAACGCAACAGGGGGTAGGCGGCGGTGCGAAGAACTCCGGCGGCAACCCCTCCGGTCCCGGCGCGGGAAAAGAGGCGAACGGAAACAGTGGCACTCTTCCTGGGGGCGTGGCGAACATCAAATCCGCAACGCAGGGGGG
>JACMMA010000189.1 GCA_014379275.1 Armatimonadota bacterium
ACGAACATCATCGTCAAAGAGCATTTCGTACTACGCATCCCGGACGCACTCGACATCAAAGCCGCCGCACCGATCCTGTGCGCGGGCGTGACGACGTTTTCGCCGCTCCGCCACTGGAATGTACAGGCGGGTCAAACGGTCAGCGGCGTCGGGCTGGGCGGACTCGGTCACATGGCGGTAAAGCTGGCGAAAGCGATAGGCACACACGTCACGGTGTTCACCACGTCCGAGGAGAAGGAGGCCGACGCCCGCCGGTTAGGCGCGGAGATGGTCGTCGAGGAGAAAGACAAAGCCGCGATGGCGGCGCAGGAAGCCCGCTTCGACTTCATCCTGGACACCGTGCCGAAAAAGCACGACATCAACCCGTTCATCCAGTGCCTGAAGCGCGACGCGACTATCGCCCTGGTCGGTGCACTCGAACCGCTAGAGCCGGTCAACAACCAGCAGGTGGCGTTCTACCGCCGCAACGTCGCCGGTTCGCTCATCGGTAGCATTGCGGAAACGCAGGAGGTGCTGGATTTCTGCGCTGCGCACAACATCGCGCCGGACGTGGAAATGATCTCGATCAAGGATATTCACGACGCGTACAAGCGCGTGGAAAAGGGCGACATCCAGTACCGCTTCGTGATCGACATGGCAACCCTGAAAGCAGAAGCGGCAACCGCGTAGGTACCGAAGGTCTAACCACAGAGACACAGAGGGGGAGGAGTCCAGAAGGAGAGGTTTTGAGTATGAGGCTTTCCGGTTTGGTCTGACGTACTTAACGAGCGAAGCGCAAACACTCAAAACCCCCTCTCCTCCCCCTCTGTGTCTCTGTGGTTAAATCCCTAAAACCGCTTGAAGGCGACGACGGCATTATGTCCGCCGAAGCCGAAGTTGTTCGACAGCGCGACATCCAGGCGGGCTTTGCGGGCGACGTTCGGGACGCAGTCGACTTCGCATTCGGGGTCGGGCGTTTCGTAGTTGATCGTCGGCGGGAGCAGTTCCTTTTGCAACGCGAGGACCGTGGCGATCGCCTCGATGCCACCCGCGCCGCCCAGAAGGTGCCCGGTCATCGATTTGGTCGCCGACACCGGGATGCTTTTGAAACGCTCGCCGAAAACGGAGCGGAGTGCACCGACTTCGGACGGGTCGCCGATGGGGGTACTGGTCGCGTGCGCGTTGACGTAGTCGACCTGATCCGGTTCCAGGTTCGCGTTGCGCAGACAGGCGCGGATCGCGCGGGCGACGCCCTCGCCTTCCGGGGCGGGAGCCGACATATGGTACGCATCGCCGCTCATTCCGTAGCCGACCAACTCCGCATAAATCTGTTTCGCGCCGCGTTTCTCGGCGGATTCGAGGGTTTCGATGACTAAAATGCCCGCGCCCTCGCCGATCACGAACCCCTCGCGCCCGGCGTCGAACGGGCGGGACGCTTTCTCAGGGCAGTCATTGAACTTCGACGCCATCGCTTTCATGTTGCCGAAACCCGCCATCGAAACCGGCGTTACCGCCGCCTCCGCGCCGCCGACGATCATCACGTCCGCGTCGCCGCGTCGGATGATCTCCAACGAATCGCCGATCGCGTGGGCGCCGGTCGCGCACGCCGTCGCGACGGTGGAGTTGGGTCCTTTCGCGCCGGTCAGGATCGACACCATGCCGCTCGCCATGTTGACGATCATCATGGGGATCAGAAACGGCGAAACGCGGTTCGGTCCTTTTTCGATCAGAATGCGGATCTGCTCTTCCAGTGTCGCCAGACCGCCGATGCCGGAGCCGATCAGCACGCCGACCCGTTCCGCGTTGACGCCGTCGATCACCAGACCGGAATCCTCGACCGCTTCCCGCGCCGCAGCGACGGCGAACTGCGTGAACCGGTCGGCGCGCTTCGCGTCCTTGCGATCCATGAAACTGCTCGGGTCGAAGTTTTTGACTTCGCCCGCGATTTTCACGTCGAACCCCGAGGGATCGAACAAAGTAATCCTGCCGACGCCGGACGTACCGGACGCCAGCGCGTTCCAGTATGCGTTTTTACCGATACCGACCGGAGTCACCGCGCCGACACCCGTAACAACGATTCGCTTGTTATTACTGCTACTCATAACTTAAAAACCTCACCCCGGTTACCCTCTGGGTGCCCGGGATGAGGTCCTCCGGGCGGCGAGGTACTACCCGGCTGTTTTGCTATCGATATACTCCACCGCGTTACCGACGGTAGCGATCTTCTCCGCGTCTTCATCGGGAATCTCGATGTCGAACTCTTCTTCCAGTCCCATGACGAGTTCGACGACATCAAGCGAATCCGCGCCCAAGTCATCTACGAACGAAGCCGTCTCGGTGATCTGGTCTTCGCTTACTTCGAGTTGTTTAACAACTACTTTTTTAACACGTTCAAATGATGAAGCCATTTTGCTTGTCTATACACTCCTGTTTGGTTGGGTGTTAGGTGCCGGGTGCCGGGGACCGGGTATCAGGGTAGGCTTCGTAACACCCAACACCCGGCACCCGGCACCCGCCATCCGGCATCTAAACTGTCATTCCACCGTCCACGGTCAACACCTGTCCGGTGATGTAACTTGCCGCATTGGACGCGAGAAACGTTACTGCCGCGCCCACATCTTCGGGCGTTCCGAGGCGAGCAAGCGGCACTTTTTTTAGTATATCGTCGCGGCTGGATTCCGGCAGGGCGTCGGTCATCTGCGTTTCGATGAATCCCGGTGCGACTGCGTTCACCGTGATGCCGCGTGAGCCGAGCTCGCGGGCGACGGTGCGCGTGAACCCAATGATACCCGCTTTCGACGCCGAATAATTCGCCTGACCGGGGTTCCCGACCAAGCCCATCACCGACGTTATGTTGATGATACGCCCGGCTTTCTGCTTGAGCATGATTTTGGCGACGGCGCGCGTGCAAAGAAACGTTCCTTTCAGGTTCGTATCGAGCACTACGTCCCAGGCCGCCTCGTCCATGCGCAGTAGCAACGTGTCTTTCGTCACTCCGGCGTTGTTCACCAGTATATCAATGCGTCCGAGGAGTTCCTGAGACTTTCGTACCATCTCCTCGACAGATTCCGCGCTTGCCACGTCACAGGTCACCGCGTACCCCTTGCGTCCGAGCGCGTTCACGGCGTCCGCGACCGCTTCGGCGTCAGCGATGTTCGTGCGGGCGGTGATCACCACATCCGCGCCCGCCTGCGCGAGCGCGAGCGCGATCGCGCCGCCGATCCCACGCCCGCCGCGCCCGGCTCCGGTGACGATGGCGGTTTTATCGGTTAAATCTAAATTCATAACTTTAGTGCGCCTGTGGTCGCATCGCTAGGGGGTTCGTAGACTCTCCGGTGCGCGCCTTCGGCGGGGCAGTCGGGTACCGGAGGGTCTACGAACCCCCGACTAACGCTTTTTTCGCCTTCGCCAGTCCTGCCATGTCACCGACGCTGTAGGTCACGGCGTCCGGCGCGATCCGCTTGATGAGTCCGGCCAGAACCGTTCCGGGTCCGCACTCGTCGAACGTCGTGTAGCCGTCCGCTGTCAGTCGCTCGATGGTTTCGATCCAGCGCACCGGACCGGCGACCTGCGCGGACAGATTGGCGCGGATCT
>JACMMA010000190.1 GCA_014379275.1 Armatimonadota bacterium
CGCCCTCAAAAACTCCAGAAACGAGGTGTGTCCTGCCCGCGTTTCGTCGAACATCGGATCGATCTTGCGCATCGTGGTCTTCAGCGCGGAGCCGGGCACCGGACGGTTACCGAGCGCGGCAAGCCCTTTCGCCAGCAGTGCCACCTGATCCATCGGGGTCGCGGGGATAGAGCGTTCGGGCAGTTCCGTATTGTCCGCGCCGTGCAGGTCGTCGTAGTAGCAGAAGCGGTCACAGGCTTTGGCGAGGTAGGTGGAAGTGTTCGAGCGCACCCCCACCCCGACCACGTACCGCCCCGTTTCGCGCAGTTTGAGTACCAGCGGCGTGAAGTCCGAGTCGCCGGAAACCAGTGCGACGTGAGTAATGTCCGACTGCCGGAGCACCACGTCCATCACATCGATCGCAATCTTAATATCCGCGCCGTTCTTGCCTTTGTAAGTTAAGGAAAAGGTCTGGATCGGCTCGGTCGCATTGTCCAATAAATCGGAGCGATAATCTTTAAAAACGCCCCAGTCTGCATAAGCCCGCTTTAAAACGATCCGCCCCTCGGTGACTTTGCCTATCTCCTCGAAGATCCGTCGTAATTCCACCCGTTCGTTCACGAAATAATCGTCCACCGCCCGCTTAATATTTTCAAAGTCAACGAAAACCGCTACTCTGTTTTCCATATATATTACTTCCCCACCTGAATACTATAGTGTGATCCGTTTTTCTCGATCATTGCCTCGCAATATGTTGAAAATTAATTCCATTACCCACCCGTTGATCATGGGAGTTCCCGGCAACCATTCTAGAAGAACAGATAAAGGTTTCTCGCGTCGTCGCTTCGCCTAGAAGCCACATGCTTCGTTTCCCGGAGATGATTTCCGGTCGGCGCCTTGCCTAAAGGGATCGCTCTGTCAAGACGGTTATCGCGTGCGCTTAGCCTGCGAGAAAAGAATGGTTCGTTTTGCGGCTCGACATTGACCGCACCGCCGCCGACATGCATCCGTCGGCAGGCTCATGTCCGCGAAACCCGACATGCGCCACTGGCTGAACGATTGTATGATATCACTCTTATCTCGTCTGGCATCCCCGCACGTGTCCCCTGTGGCATTCAGCGAGCATAGCCAGTCCTCCGCTATTGTGACCCAAATCGCCCACAGACGAAGGCTCCGAGTACACCCCGGGACGGGACGTTTCAATGTCCGACCGTGCCGCTTCGACGCCATTTGCGGAAATACCGGTTGGCAACGACCAGCAGGATCGGCGTGCCGATGACCGCCGGGGCGATCTGTGTCCACACACCCGGCACTCCCTCCGGCGCGACGTTCGCCGTGAACGCGCACCAGACGGCGATATAGGCACCGCTGATCTTGGTCAAATGCTCGAAAACGTGGAGCGATCGTAGTGACAGGCGGACGTGGGGAAACGCGAACCGCCACAGATCGTAACCGGCGGCGACCACGGCGAAGCTCAACAATCCCAGGACCGCCCCCGCGTCGCCGCCGAGGACGCCGCGATAACTCCAGTACGCGGCAAGCACGGTGACGCCGAGGACCGCGCTTGCCGCCATCCAGTCGGCGACATGCGCCCGTGCGGACGGCGAACCATCCACCGCCCTCCCACGCGTCAGAACGCGGGTGCCGGAAAAGCCGAAGTAAAACGAGAGCACGGACAGCGCGAAAAAGAAGGGCTGGAACCGGAAGCAAAGCAGAACCGCCGCCGTGCCCGCCGAAACCGCGAGGGCACGAATGAATGTGCTGCCCGCGAGCCGGTGCCATCGCCCACCCTTGGGCTTAACAAAGGCGGAGACCGCGCCTGCTCCCAGACAGAATACCCCGGCGATGACATGAACCGTGGTCAGGGCAGACAACAGCATGACGACCTTTTTTCTAACGCCGTTTGCGGTTTCAGGCCGCCGTCAACGGCGCGGACGGCGGTTTTTTGTCGCGCTTTCCAAACAGGCTGAACGAAAACTCGCCGCGCCCGAAGATCCCCTGCGGTCGCGTCAGCATCAGAACGATCAGCAGGATGGCATACGCGACGAGGCGATACTGGTTAAACTGCGGCCCCAGCGATGTCAGCGAGTTGCGCAGAATCTCCGGGAGCGCGGTCAGGACGATGGCGGCGAGTACGGAACCGGTAATGGAGCCGAGCCCCCCGAGCACGATCATGGTCACGAAGTCGAACGAGCGCACGAACCCGAACGACGTGCTCTGTACGTTCTGGTCGAAGTGCGCGAACAACGCACCGGCGACCCCGGCGAAGAACGCGCCGAGAACGAACGCGTTCACCTTGATCTGGGTAGTGTTGACGCCCATCGCTTGCGCGGCAATCTCGTCTTCGCGCACGGAAAGGTACTTCAACCCCTCCACGGAAAAGCGGAGGCGGTACGCGACCAGGATAACCAGGATCACGACGCCATACACCCAGAAGAAATTGGAAACCGCCGGGATGGAAATCTTGCCCTGTCCCTCGAAGAACTGACCGGCGAAACCGCGCGGACCGCCGATGGCGTCGGTATTCTCCACAACGACACGGATGATCTCGCCGAAGCCGAGCGTGACGATGGCGAGGTAGTCGCCGCGCAGGCGTAGCGAGGGCAGACCGACGACGTACCCGATGCCTGCTGCGAGGCATCCGCCGAGGAGCATGGAAAGGAGCATCGCGGGCGCGCCCATCAGAAACCCTTCCAGGGTCGGCGGCAGAACACCATTCTTGGGGAGGTTTGCGAACAGGGCGTTATGCGCGTACACCGTCAGTGCCGCCGACGCGTACGCGCCGACCGCCTGGAAACCGGCGTGCCCGATGGAAAACTGCCCGGTGAAGCCATTCACGATGTTGAGCGACACCGCCATGATGATCGCGATCCCCGACAACATGACGACCCGGTACACCACGTCCTGCATGAAGCGCGGCATGACGATGGAAAGACCGAGTAAAACCGCCATCACGGCGGCGGTTATAGCGAAGCGTTTAAATAGATTCATTGGCGATCAAAAACGCGGGATAAGCCCCGCGTCTATGGGCGTCTGCGGTGCGGTCGCGTCTCAGACCTTCTCCGGGGCGAATTTGCCGAGCAGTCCTGCCGGGCGAAGCAGGAGGATGACGATGAGCAGGACGAACGCGACGGCATCGGTGAAGCGTGACGGTTCGAACGCGCCCCCACCGGGAAGCAGAATTTTCGGTGCGCCTTTCACGAACGATTCGGACAGTCCCATCAAAAGCCCGCCGACGACCGCGCCGGGGATCGAACCGATACCACCGACGACCGCCGCAACGAACGCCTTCAAGCCCATCTGTACGCCGAGGAGCGGGAACACCTGCGAGTAGGTGAACGCGCCGAATAGCATCCCCGCCGCCCCCGCAAGCGCGGCACCGAGGCCGAACGTGAATGAAATCACGCCGTCCACGTTGATTCCCATCAGAGCGGCGGCCTGAGTATCATGCTGTACCGCACGCATCGCCTGACCGACCTTCGTGCGGTTAACGATGTACCATAGAATCGCCATCAGCACGATTGCCGCGCCGACCAGGACCATCTGGTCTTTCGCCATCGTGACCTTTCCGAGCATCACCGTGGCGTCCTCGCCCTGGGGCGTCACGGACGGATAAAACTTCGGGTCCGCGCCGAACAACAGTTGTGCGCTGTTCGCCAGCAGAAGCGAAACGCCGATAGCCGTGATCAGCGCGGTCAGGCGGGACGCTTTGCGGAGCGGGCGGTACGCCACCCGCTCGATTAGCAGACCCAGTATGGCGCAGACGATCATAGTGACGATCAAGACCGGTAGCAACGCGAGCATCGCCTCCCCGAACGTCGCCTTCTCCGAAAGCCGCATCGCCTTCGCCGTGTAAAAACCGACAAAACTGCCGATCATAAACACGTCGCCGTGCGCGAAATTGATCAAGCCCAGCACGCCATACACCATCGTGTAGCCGAGTGCGATCAGGGCGTAGATACTGCCCTGTTGAATCCCGTTGATGATTTGTTGTAGAAATTGATCCATGTTTGATTCGCTTCCCCGGGACTTCCCCTCTCCATGCCGGAGAGGGAGGTCCCGGGGAAGGGTTACGGCGCGACCGTTTTGGTGTAAACGAACTCTTTCCCCTTGATTTGCAGAACCACCGCCGATTTCGATGCGTTGCGGTTCTCGTCGATCGTGATATCACCGGTCACGCCGGGGAAGTTCTTGGTCGCCGCGAGAGCGTCCTTGATTTTTTCGCGGTCCGCGCTGTTGCCGGATTTAATCGCTTCCGCGATGATCTTCATCGCGTCATAGCCCAGCGCGGCGAGACCGGACGGGGATTTATTGTATTCCGCGTTGTACGCCTTCACGAACGTTTGAGTGCGCTCCGACTTGTCGTCCTTGGAGTAGTGGTTAGAGAAATAGCAATCCTCCAAAGCCTTGCCGGGACCGCCCGCGCCCTCGACCAACTTTTCCGAGTCCCAACCGTCGCCACCCATCAGAGGAACTTTGATCCCGAGCTGACGGGCTTGCCGCGCGATAGTCCCCACCTGTGTGTAATAGCCGGGGATGTAAACGGCGTCCGCATCCTTGGCTTGTGCGAGTTGGGAGCGGAAATCGGTGTCGCCCGTTTTATACGACGCGTCCGCGATGATCGTCCCGCCCGCTTTCTCGAACTCCGCCTTGAAGACGTCCGCCAGCCCGACCGAGTAGTCCGACGACTGCTCGCGCAGGATCGCGACTTTTTTCGCCTTCAACTCTTCCGCCGCGAACTTCGCCATTACCTTGCCCTGGAACGGATCAATGAAACAAACGCGGAAGATGTGCTCGCCTTCCTGGGTCACCTTCTCGTTCGTCGAGGACGGCGACACCATCGGGATTCCGGCACGTTCGAACACCGGCGCGGCGGCGATGGAGCGGGTCGAAGCGACTTCGCCGATCACGGCGACGATCTTATCGTCGGCGGCGAACTTCGTCGCGACCGTTTTCGCTTCCTCGGGTTTCGATTGGTCGTCCTGGGTTTCGAGTTCGACCTGTCTGCCGAGGAGACCACCCGCGGCGTTGATTTCCTTGATCGCGAGCTTCACGCCCTCGTCGGTTTCGATGCCGAACGTCGCGGTGTCGCCGGTCATCGAGGCGTAATGCCCGATTTTGATGGTCCCGCCATCGCCGCCGCCCGCCGCCGGATTCGCCCCCCCCGCCGCGCCGGTGCTGTCCGATTTACAGCCGAGTCCGCCGACGAGAAGCGAGCCAGCAACCAGTGCGGGCAAAACGCCGCGCAGAAAAGCCAAACGGGAAAGTCGTGTACGCACTAAAGGGAGCCTCCGTGAACGCGAAATTGGGAATGTCGAATTATACGGCATGTTGGCCGTTCTCGCGGGTTATTTTTCGCGCCCTGAATGATTACGGCATCCGTTCGACGCAACTATAGAGACTTCCTTCTTTTAGCCGCATGCGGGGCTATTTATCCGGTCGCGAATACAGGGTCCTGTAGCTACTGCGTCGGAAACAACTCGTCCCACGACTGCGCCACCATGCCCTGGCGCAGACACCGGTTCAGTTCTTCCACCGTCGAGATCGAGCGGACGCAATCTTTTATCCGTTGTGAGGGGGCGCCCAGTCGTGCCTCCAGCGTCAGAAGTGATCCGCGGGCTTGCTGTAGCCGCCCAGACAGTTCGCCCTGCGCCACGCCCTTTTTCGACGGCTTCGTTAAGGTGCTCGATTCAAACA
>JACMMA010000191.1 GCA_014379275.1 Armatimonadota bacterium
CATTGTCATCAATAGGTGTCAAGATTGCCAGGTTTTGCGGTCTGTCTGAATCGGGAACCATCAAATGATCATTTTCGATATAAGACGAACGGAAAACATCGAAAAGGACGACTGGTTCGTGCGGTCATCAACGATGCCCGGATCTATTCCCGAAACCGTTTCTGAGAGCCAATTATGAACAATCAAACCGTGAGTGCATTACAAAGAATCGGCGGCGGTGCCGCTGTCGCCGCTGTCGCTGTCGTCGCCGGCTATTCGCTTCGCGATGCCGGTGCGCAATCACCCAAACCTGCTTCCGCACCGGTGGTGCGTACGCCTGCCGTGCAAAGTGCGGCGGAGATGCAATCCGCATTCGCCCAGGTTGCTCGCGTCGCCGAACCGGCGGTTGTCACAATCACCACGGCGAAACGGGCAAGTGCGCTCAGTTCGAACGATGGGTCGCGCCGCTTTCGGATCCCAAACCCTAACGGCGGTAACGGCAGTGAGAATGACTCGTTCGAGGAATTCTTCCGACGCTTCCGTGAGTTCGGTGTCGAGCCGAATGGATACAAGGGTGACACGGCGGCGGGCGGGGGCGACGGCTTTCGGTTTGCACAGGATGCGCCACCCCAACGACGCGGCAATGGCGCCTTCGTGGACACGGGCGTCGGGTCCGGGGTGATCTATGATAAGTCGGGCTTGATTCTCACCAACGCACACGTGGTCGAGGGTGCGGACCGCGTGACCGTGAAATTGCTCGACGGGCGTGAGTTCAAGGACGCGAAGGTTCTCGGCGTGGATACTCGTACCGATGTCGCCGTGGTAAAGATTCCCACGACGAACGCGCCTGCGGTGACGCTCGGCGATTCCGGGAAGGTAACTGTGGGCGACTGGGCTATCGCCGTCGGGAACCCGTTCGGTCTGTCCAACACCCTTACCGTGGGGGTGATCTCCGCGTCTGCTCGTGAGGTGAATTTCAACGACAGCGGATCGCTCAATGACTACCTGCAAACCGACGCCTCGATCAATCCGGGCAACAGCGGTGGTCCCCTACTCGACATTTATGGCCGTGTCATCGGCATCAACAATGCCATCTATACCCGGAGCGGTGGCAATGTCGGCATCGGATTTGCGATACCGATCAATGTCGCCAAGCGTGTGGCGGATGCTTTAGTGAAAGACGGGAAAGTCCGCCGCGCCATCATCGGTGTCGGGATGCGCAACGTTTCCGAGGACACAGCCGCATTCGGGCTTCCCGCGGGAACGAAGGGGGTCATCGTGCAGCAAGTGGTGCCCAATTCCCCCGCGGCACGCGCGGGGGTACAGATCGGCGATGTCATCACCGCTTGGAACGGCGAGACGACCACCCGTGACACCGAGCTTCAGCGCAAAGTGACGGCGTCGCCGATCGGTAAGCCCGGCACACTGACGGTGCAAAGAAACGGCAAAACCGTGACCCTTTCGGTGACTCCGGATGAACTAACGCCGACGCAGACAACCCCGCGGCCTACTACCACAGAACCGGAGCAAGTCGCCCCGACGAACGAGATGCTCGGCGTCGCGCTCGCCCCGCTAGACGACAAGACGCGTGCTACTTTCAACATACCCGCAACGGTACGTAGCGGCGTGGTTGTGGCGCGTGTTCAATCCGGAGGCGTCGCCGAACGTGCCGGGATCGCCGTCGGTGACGTGATTCAGCGCGTCGGGCAGACGGTGGTCAACGTCCCCGCCGACGTAGACCGCGCCAAAGATGCAATCCTTAAAGGACAGACGGCGGATGCGAAATCGGTCGCCATGTATGTCGTCAAGCGAAATGGCGAGGGCGGCGTTGAGGGCGGTTTCATCGTGCTCCAGATCGGCGAGTGAGCGTGAAGCGCGTCTTGATCACGGGTGCAAACCGGGGAATCGGTCTGGAGTTCGCGCGACAGTTTCTGGAACGCGGTGATTCCGTATTTGCAGGTTGCCGCGTTCCCGGCGACGCGAACGAGCTTTGGGGATTGTCTTCGCGCTTCCCGGGGCGGTTATCCGTCGTCACGCTCGATGTCGCCGACGAGAACTGCATCGCGGCGGCACGAGCGGACGTTGGCGAAACTATGGACACTCTGGATCTACTCGTCAACAATGCCGGAACGTTCGCCACGGGTGAGCATGGACTTGCTCGTATCGATTCCGCGAAGATGGCACACGTTTTCGCGGTCAATGCCATCGGTCCTGCGCTAGTCGCGAAACATTTCGTTGATCTTGTGAAACGGGGTACCGACCCTCTGATCGCGAACCTGACATCGGGAGTCGGCTTGTTGACAAACAGGATCGGCAGTCCGGGCGGCCAGTACAGTTACGCGGCGAGCAAGAGCGCGTTGAATCTGGTGATCCGGAGCCTGTCGTTCGACCTCCAGCCCGAGGGAATATCTGTTATCGGAATCGGACCGGGCTATGTCCGGACCGATATGACGCGGGGTGGGAGTGCGACACTCCTGCCGGACGAGTCGGTGCGCGGCATGATCGCTACCTTTGACCGAATAACTCTAGCCGATACGGGGCGTTTCTTTAGCTGGCAGAACCGGGAAGACGACTGGATGACCTCGGCTTAATCGACAAAGTCAACCGAAATATCCGGTAGCGCGGCTCGCAGGCGGCTGGCTAGTTCGCGTGCTCCGGGTGTTTCGGTTTGTGCGTGTCCGGCGTCGACGAGAACGAAGCCGCGTGATTCGGCGTCCATATACTCGTGATGGCGGATATCGGAAGTAATCAAAGCGTCCGCTCCCTGTTTCATCGCGTCCGGCATCAGAAACGCGCACGCCCCCCCTCCCACCGCGACGGTGCGGATTGGCTTGTCCGCAGGTCCCACCAGACGTACGGCGTCGAAGTCCAGTGCGGACTGTATCCGGTCACGCAGCTGGGCAGGCAGGAGCATTTCCGGCAGTTCGCCGACACGCCCTAGCCCGAACTCTTTGCCCGTGTTCGACAGCGGGAATACGTTATAAGCCACCTCTTCATACGGGTGTATTTTCCGCATCGCGGCGAGAACGGCGGGTACTTTTTGCGCCGGGGTAATGGATTCGATACGGTACTCGTCGACTCTGGCGACAGTGCCCACTTGCCCCTTATACGGCTCCGCCCCCGGTAGCGGCCTGAATGTACCCATCCCTTCCGACCAGAACCCACAGCGGTCGTAGTTCAGGCCGGTCAGATGTCCCGCCCCCGCGTTCGCCATTTCGTTCCAGACGGCTTCGCTGTCCTCCGCCGGCACATAAACCGTGACGTTCAACAGCGGTTCGCGATACGTCGTCTGTACCGGGCGAACGTTCCGCAAACCGAGCAGACCCGCGAGAACATCGTTCACCCCGCCTTCGGCAATGTCCCAGTTGGTATGGGCGCACGCGACCGCGATGTCAGACTTGATACACGACAGCACCACGCCGCCGGGGTGCGGTTCGCTGGCGAGGATACGCTTGAGCGGGTTGTAGATCAGCGGGTGATGGCTGACGATCAT
Source organism: Armatimonadota bacterium (assembly GCA_014379275.1). GTDB lineage: Bacteria > Armatimonadota > Armatimonadia > Armatimonadales > Armatimonadaceae > JACMIU01. Next base: position 3,473 of record JACMMA010000191.1, read on the forward strand.
CCGCGCCCCGACCGCGCGGGCGTGTTCGGCGACAGCGGGCGTTACGTCCAGGCAAACCACGAGGCGTGCCACTTCCGCCTGCGGATCGCCGACGAGCAAGCCACGCGGGTCGCCTTCCATGCACAGGTGTTGCGGCGCGATCGCATCGAGCGACGCCATGACTTCGGATACGGTGGCCATTATTTTAGTAAGTCAACAGCGTGATTATCTTGCCGCGATCCAAGCGGTCACGGCCCTTCAGGGACGACAATTCGACGAGAAACGCGTATCCTACCACTGTCCCGCCAAGCCGCTCGACTATCGCCGCCGCCGCCGTTGCGGTGCCCCCCGTCGCCAAAAGGTCATCCACAATGACCACCCGGTCGCCCGGATCGACCGCATCCACATGCGCTTCCACGGTGTTGGTGCCGTATTCGAGGGCGTACTCTTCCTGGATGGTTTGGTATGGCAGTTTGCCCAGTTTCCGGACCGGCGAAAACGGTAGCCCCAATTTATAAGCGACCGGCACCCCGAACAAGAATCCGCGCGACTCGATCCCGACGACACGATCCGGGGTGAGCGCGGCAATCTGCGCGGACAGAACGTCGATCGTTTCCCGCAACGCGTCCGCATCGGCTAGCACGGGGGTGATGTCCTTGAAGAGAATCCCCGGTTGCGGAAAATCGGGAATATCCCGGATCAGGGCTTCGGCGCGTAGCGGCGCGGTAGCGGTGGTCGTACTCATAAATGGTTTAAACTCCGGCTGACTCGCGGGCGTCTGGCGACGTTGCAGTCGTACCCGTTGATTTCATGCGTTCTGTTCGCGAGAAGGGGGCGTTTTTCCTGCTCGGCATGCTGTTCTTACTGTCACTCGTGTTTCGCCATGCATTCCTTCCAGGCGGTTTCTCTCCACGCGACGGTTTCTCCATATGGCAGCGGTAAATTTCGCTCGCCGGATTGGTCAGCGCTGTTTTCTAATCTGCTCAGGTATAGGACCGGGCACCGTCATAGATCCATAAATCTTTGTGCTGGTCGAGGTTGAAGCCGGGGAGCGGTTTGTCCACGTAGACGGATCGGCGACGCGGTCAATATGACCGGGTTGTGCCGAGGCATCCCGCTTCTTTCTCCCGCCCGGAGGAACGCAAGATGCGATGGGCTGATGACGTCCGATCGGCAGACCGATTGCAGCCGACATCTTTCCGGTTCACGATTTTTCGGGTGGGTGATAGTGACACCGAATATCCGGGACGTCATCGCCCGTTATTTCTGGGTTTCGGTGAGCGCGATGCAATCCAGTCGTTCCTGCGCGAATCGGAACGCCTCTCGGGTGCGTTCGAGTACCATGGTCGCGCAGTGGTGGCTGTGGAGGGCGGCGCAGTAGGCGCGGCGGAGAATGTCCAGGTCGGCGGCGGCTTGGTCCAGAGCACAATCCACATCGGTGACGCACGCCGCCCCTGCGGATTCTAGCGCCGCCCGTGCTTCTAGCAGGTCCGCCGTCGCGTCGCTACGCTCGCTACCCGCCGCCTCCCAGCGCGCGAGCGCCCGCTCGAGCCGTGCCTCCATCACGCCAACCGTGCCGTCTGGCCCGCGCTGTCCGCTCAAACCCCGCCTGTCCATGGGTTCCCGCCTTTCGCCGATTCCCGCGGCATTTACTGTCGTAGTTGATTGTAGGAGAAGTACCCCTCGCAGGCTTGGATATTCTTACTACCTGACGCGGATATCCTCGCGGCATTTACGCGCGGTAGGTGTAGGTAGGGCAGCGAGGGAATTTTTCCCACCTTCTCCCCCATTTCCCGTGCCGTAGAAGCCCGGTCAGTCATCACAGCACCACCGGCCGACGTGGTCAAGTACCTCCCACTACCGAAGCATCCGTTCCGACACACTGGGGATGAGTTACGCCGACAACCGCCCGGTCACCGTCGCAGTGCCTTCAGCGCCAGGTCGGGGAACAGACCGCTCACTACCGCGAACTGGACCCAAGCCGAAGCCAGCGTTTCCAGCGACCGCGCCGTCCGAATCCCCCCCGCGTCCACCGGCTGATAGTCCGCGTCAGCGATCAACCGTGCCACCACCGCTTTCGCTTCCGCATCGTCCCCGCAGTAGAAGATACTGGGGTGTTCCCCGCCGAACGAACGGCTGTCCGACGCCAGCGTTTCCGCGAACGTTATGTTGAACGCCTCGACCACTCTCGCCCCGGGAATAAGCCCCGCCAATTCTTCCGCCAGCGAGGACGTCCGGTCTGTCGGTAGCCCCACGGTCTGCCCCGTGAAGTCCGGCTTGAGTCCGCTCATACATGTGATCACTATCTTGCCCGTGAGGGGACCTGCCGCCGCCAGAGCCTGCGGTAGCGCGGGCGGCCATACCGAGATTAGAACGACCTCGCTTTCCTCGGCTGCCTGGCGGGGCGTCCCGGCACGGGCGCCGGACCCGCCGGACTGTGCGAGGGCATCCAATTTTGACGGGTCCTGCGAGAACGAGAAAACCACCTCATGGCCTTTTCGCGCCCATATCTTCCCGAGTGAGCCGCCCATATTCCCCGAACCGATAATTCCGATCTTCATAATTCCCCCAGTCTTCGTCATTACGCCCGAAAAGCGTCGGACGTATGTCAACTTTGGCACAGTCAGCAAGATTTCCGCGAAGTCATCCATCACTCGCCAATTCGTCTGCCCTACTCTCTGTTACATGCCGCTGTCGCTGTATCATATAGAACCCTGTCCACCCGACTATTGCGGTGGCGACGGCAACAATCACGTAACGTCCATCCGCATACCCGCCACGACGGGAGGTGCCCTAGTAGACAGCGGGGTCGTTTCTAAAGTTGTAGGCGGCACCGGGCCGCTGCTCCACACCAATCAAGCTAACCCGGAAAGACGTCCCCGAAAAAGCCGCGATCCCCATGCAAGTCGTGTCGCTCGCCGGGCGAACCTGAGTAGCGCAAGCGAAGCCAGCCCGAGAAAAACGGCTACGAAGAAAGACATCGCGCAGTGCAGTTTCGCATGAGGTAACCAAGCGGGATTATTCATTTGTGCCCTCGCGAAGAGGAAACCGTCCACCCCGATCGGCACAATAATTGAAGCCCACGCGGAGATAGCGATCAGGGTCAGCCCGAGAACGTGGTGGTGAGTCGTTCACTTCCCTACTGTGCGCCCTGCGGGATCGCATTCACCGGGGCAGTGGAAATAGAGGCGGTTCTGAGCCTGCGGCGTTCTTTGCCATACGCCAAAAACAGAATGCCCACGATCACAAAGTCGAGCATCAATTGTGTCACAGTAAGCGGACCGATCCGGAGGGATTTAAGCCCTTCGAATTGGGGGTCGGTAAAGGACGCCCCCGGAAAAAAGATCGCCGGGGACTGCGTCACCCAGTAGAATGCTGCGAACAGGGTCCCGACTTGAAGTGCCATTACCCGGTCGCGCTGACGGCTCCAGAGAAACCAGAGTGATATCAAACCGGCCATTGCGCCGAAAATCATCGTCTGCGCGTTGTGAAATTTGGCGTGTGGCGGCCAGTACGGGTTATAAATGTGGGTCTCGTTCCAATCCGCGAGATACGGAGACAACGAGGTAAAAACCGCGATGAACGAAATGATTCCGCGTGCCCATGACAGTGATTTCATTATTTTTCTTCCTTACTACCTTCCCGTAAACTTCGCGAGGTGATTATGCGGACGCTTGATAGGTGGAAATATCGCCATAGAGGTGGCTATCTTGCCGCGAGGCATTCGAAATCAAGGGGGCAAACCAGGCGAGCGATCCCGCCAGGGCAGCGGGGTTCTCAAACAGTGCTTTCGACCCTTCGACATCCCACTGGGAGTAGGAGGTGACGCGCAGACCATCCAGGCTTTTGTGGATACTGGAGGAAAGGTGCCCCGCCATCCGTCTGCCGTACAGTCGCAAGCCTTCTATCAATCCGTCATACACGGACTGCTGGCGTTCGGGAGACGTTTCGTACACATGAATCATGGTAAGAACAGTAGCATCCTGCCCGATAGAAATCATATTTTTCCTTCGTCGGCACGCTTATATTTCGTGCGCACTTATTTTTTATTAGATGCCCCATTGTAACGAAAGTCCTGACCGTTGCATTGGAGGTTCTGACGACAGAACTGTATGTTCTTACGTAGTTTCAACCCGTAATTTTGCCGGGTGTGACGCCGAGGAGTCGCTTCATGTGCCGCGAGAGATGAGAGTGATCCGCGAAGCCGACCTGCGCCGCGACCCGCGCGATCGTCAGTTCGGGGCACTGCAACAGGAGCGACCGCGCCCGCTCGACCCGCTGCTGGATGACATACTGATGCGGCGGGATGCCCAGCGACCGGCGAAAGAGAGCGGAGAAGTGGCTGGGGGAGAACCCGACCGCCGCCGCGATCTCGGAGAGTGTCAGATTCTCGCCGAGGCGGTCCCGGATGAAGTCCATGGCCCGACGCTGGTCGGTCGGCGAAAGGCGCGCTTTCTGAGGGGGCGGGACGACATGCGTGTCGGAGAGCAGGAGTAGTCGCGTCACCAGAGTCGTCAGCAGGCTGTCCGTGAACAGGGACCCTGACGGACCGCCCCGCTCGGCTTCGTGCCAGAGCGTGTGGACCAGCCATTCCGTCACGCCGTCACGCTTTATGCCCTCGTGAACGCGTCCGAGATGCGGCAAATCACGCCCAGTCGCCTCCTCCGCCATCGGGCGGAACGCGTGCCAGGGGAGCGAGACGATCAGCATCTCGAACCTGCCCTCGCCTTCCAGGTCGAAAGGCACGTCGGACGCGCCGACGCCGAACATACCCGGCGTGACCGAGGGCGCGTGGAAGCGCCCGAAACCCGCGTCACCCTGCAGGAGGAATCTGCCCGCCGTGCAAAGTTGGATGCTCAGGTCGGGCGTCGCCGGATCGGGGAACGCCTGGGTCTGGCGGGTGCGGAAAATCGCGGCACCTTTCCCCCCGACCAGGCTGTGCCCCGTGAGCACCGAGGGAGCATCGTTCGAGAGCATCCAGTCCCTGTAACTGCCGAAAGCGTGACCGCCGCGCCCGGCATCCGGGGCCACGTCCGGATCGTCTTTCCTGGTTGTCGTACCCACGCCTCACCCCGCCTTTCTTTTCCGGCCTACCCGCCCCGCGGGTCCCGGTGTGCCCCCGGCCGCCCCGGATTCGTACGCGACCCATTCTTATTCTGGCCCGTCTCTCGCACAACGTCGGTGCCGCCGGGGGAGTGCCCCCGCGCAGGCCGGGCCGTAAGACAACTGTCCGACGGATCGGCAGAACGGGGCGGCACCGCGACCGGCACGGGGTGTCCCCGCCGCGTCCAGTAGCCTTCGCCCTGACCAATCGTTAAGTCTCATCCGCCCACGCCGGCGGACCGCCCCGCAAATTCATCAGCCGCCTCGTTACCGCCGGCGTTTTTACCCCGCATTCGTCTGACCTCTCTCCCGTCTGAACGGCTCGCGCGCACGAACAGATTCAGGCGGATGAAGAATTATACCCCGGACCAAGCCGCCAGCAGCCGAGGGAACTTACGGACAGTATCTAGCTTCTGTGCGGGAATTCAACGAGGCGGCGGCTCGAAGAATAGTCCGGGATGTCACCGCCGCGACGCGTAGCCGTTGGCGCGCCCTAACGTTTTGCCGTACTCGTCCACGTCGCCTTCCCGCAGACCGATGCGCCCCAGGATACGCACGCAGGGCAGCCGCCCTTCCTGCACCGCGAGGTATAAGGACGACGGCTTACACCCCAGCCGGAGCGCAGCATCCTTCACCGTGATCGTCGCCGCGACGGTCCCCCGTGGCACCGCCATCGACGCGTCCTCACACAGCGAGTCCCCGTCGCCTTCACTGCCAACGTTCCGCATTTAACCCACCGCTTTCCCCATTCGCCTGCCCACGCGGCGTACGCCAAAACGATTTTTCTCCTACTCAGGCGCAAACCGAAATAAGGTTACAGGCAATTCGGCACGTACTTATAAGTGGACAGCAGCCATGATACAGGGAGGGTAGGCCCGGCGGCTTGAACGATCTGACGTAAAAATGAGGAGAATCTTACGATGCAGATAGCACCGCATTGTCCCGGAGCTGGCACGTGCCATCTCTCGATAAGTTTGACCGGGCCGATGGCGTCTCTTGCTCTCCTAGGAACAACCGACTTATGCCCGGCTCACGTTAAGACAGTTCATCGCTTCCACCCCCCACCGCGTCCCCGGTTCCGACGCGGACGTCGTCTACGTCAGTGGGGATGAACTGGCAAACCGGGTCGTCTTCAGCGTCACGGTTCCGGCAGGCGCGGATTCCGTCTACTTCCCGATCACCACCAGCACGGTCAGCAGAAACCGATCCGTCCTCGTCCTGGCGATATTCCAGGGCAAAACAGTGACTCAAACGTTGACCGTCAACAGGCGAAGGTAACCGACCCGCTTCCCGTAAAATCGGGACAGACGGTGCGAAAAGGGGGGATCGCGATGTGCGATCTGCCCTCCGCTTTTTGCGGTGTTAACCCTTCAGGAATGGCTTGTCCCAGCCAGAGGGACAATTTCGGCGCGGTCGCCTCATGATCTTTGACTACTTTGTAAAGGACTTGCGCACCGCTTCTCATGTCTCTCCGATACCATACGACTGTAACAACGCTTCCAGACCGTCGCCGAAGCCCTGACCAAATGCACGAACCTTCCATGCCCCGCCGCGGTGCCGGTACACTTCCGCGAGTAGCGAAGCGCGTTCCGGTTCGGTCGGCGCGTGGAGAAACGTCGCCAGTTCATTACCGGTTTCGCCGTGCCAAACGCGAACGTACACCGAGGTGATCACTTCGCGCAGAAAATACGTCGCGGCTTCGTCGTCCACGAAAACGGCGAACACGACTTTTTGTACGTCGGGCGGGACAGATTCGACTTGTACCGTGAACACGGTTGCGTCCGCCTGATGCGGCACGGGAACGGCGTTCTGCGCGATGCTCCCGTCTCCCGCGCTTCGCTGCGGCTCGGCGACGACATCGCTCAGTCCCCGTGCCAATCCATCCACGCCGCACAGAATCGCGCAAACCCCTAGCGGGACAGTTTTGCTAGGTGGCGCTTCCCAGCCGAGCGAAACATGGTACGTAGCCGCCGGTTGCAGCATCCGGTTCGCGCCGGGCGGGAGAGCGTTCTCGTTCGGCAAGCCGTGCGACGGTTCCGGGAACCAGAGGTCCGGTGCTGGGTTCGCGAAAACTGCGTTCGCACTAGGTTCGGTGTTCGATGGCGGGTGTTGGGGTTCCGGTTCGAACCACGGTGGGTGTATCAGTTCCGGTCCGGTTTCAACCCTCGGTTCGTCGGCGAACCAGACATCGCGCGCCTGGGTGATCGTTTCGGGTATCGGCTCTACCAGGGTTTCCTGCTTCGGTGTGTCCGGAAACCAGAGCGGGAGCGGTGGCGGGGCGGGTGGCGCGGTTTGCTCGCGTAGCGCGGCGAACTGCGTCTCGGGATCAGGCGAGGCAAATTCCTCTCGTTGCGACCGGGACGGTATCCAGCCCGCGAGTTCCGCTTCGGCGACGGCTCGCGCTTCGGTGTCGCGGATCGCCTGTACCGGGGCGAGTTTTTGCGCGGACTCCAGCGTTTCGCGCATCCGCATCTGCGCGTTCGCCGCACGTTCCCGCGCCAGAAGCAGGTCACGGTTGCGCACGGCGTCGCGCTGTTGCCCCGCCAGCGTTTCGATCTGCGCTTTCAGAGCGAGCATGACCGCGTTCTGCGTCTCCCACTGCCTCTGATACTCGGCGGCGACCGAATCGTGCTCGGCTTTGCGCCCGAGGGCGACCCGCGCCAGGTCGTCGCGTCCGGTGAGCACATGCCGGCGAGCTTCCGCTTCGCACGTCCGCGCCTCCGCCATGCTTTTATCGCGGGCGGCGCGGATCTGCCGCTCGTAGGTAGTCAGTTCGGCGAAATGGGCATGCGCGGATTCGAGCGCACTCACCATCTCCCGGATAGCGCGGTCAAGGGCTTGCTCCGGCGTTTCGGTCGCCCGATCCGCCGCGTTCTGCCCTTGCCGCCAGTCGCGGAACCGTTTCCAAAGCCCCATAACTCGTGGGCAATTATAGCACGGAACGGAGCGCGGGAAGCAGTTCGTGGAACGTCTTGCCGTTACTCCCCTCGCCGATGGCGTGCATCTTCCACTCGCCCTCGTGTCGGTACACCTTCGCCATGATCTGCGCGGTGTTCGTTCCGCCCCCAGTCAGGTTGTAGCGAGCGAGTTCGGTGTTCGTGCTGTTGTCCACCAGACGGCAGAACGCGTTCTCGATCTTCTCGAAACTCTGCCCGGTGAAACTGTTGATGGTGAAGAACAGGTACTTCACCGTCGCAGGAACCGCGGAAAGGTCGACGATGATCTGCTCGTCGTCGCCATCGCCCTTGCCGGTCACGTTGTCGCCGGTGTGTTGGATCGAGCCGTCCTTACTCCGCAGTTGCTGATACCAGACGGTATCGACCAGCTGCCCTGAGTCGTCCAGCAGTACGCACGACGAATCGAGGTCAATCGCGCCGCCACCCGTTAAAGCCCCGAAGAAACCTTTTGCCTTCTTCTGATCCCATCCCAGACCGAGCGTGACCTTCGTCAGCCCGCCGCCGTCGCTTTTGGTCAGCGAAATCTTCTGCCCTTTTGTTAAACTTACGCCCATATTGATATGTCCTTCTTATCCGATGTTCACGCCGTAGGAGGCGACGAGCGCGGCGAACCCGCCCGCGAATCCCTGACCGACCGCGCGGAACTTCCACTCGTCGTTGTGGCGGTACAGTTCGCCGAAGATCATCGCGGTTTCCACGCTCGCATCCTCGGAAAGGTCGTACTTGGTGATCTCGTTGCGCGTGGCGTTGTTCAAAACCCGGATAAACGCCGACGAGATCATGCCGAAATTCTGGCGGCGGGTTTCGGCTTCGTAGATGGAAACGGCGAAGACGATCTTTTGGACATCCGCCGGGACTCGCAGAATATCGACGCGGATCACTTCGTCGTCGCCCTCGCCCGCGCCGGTGCGGTTGTCGCCGAGGTGTTCGACCGAGCCGTCCGCCGATTTCTTGTTGTTAAAGAAAATGAAGTCATTATCCGAGCGCACTCTCCCGGATTCGTTGAGCAGAAAAATGGAGGCGTCGAGGTCGAACCCGTCGCCCGTCGTCGCCCGCGCGTTCCACCCCAGCCCGACGATGATCTTCTCCAGGCCGGGTTCGGCTTTGGTCAGCGAAACGTTGCCGCCTTTTTGCAGCGATACTCCCATAATGTGTTACCTTTCACGGTATGAAATGAATTGTTACCGCCGACGCGGTCCCCACGCCATCGGTTCCTCAGACAGACC
>JACMMA010000192.1 GCA_014379275.1 Armatimonadota bacterium
CGGGCACTGACCGAATCGGAGCGCGACCGACCGACCGCGTGGCGGATCGTGTATCTGCATCATCCCCTCTACACCTCGATCAACAACCGCTGCGAGCGCCCCGACGTTCAGGGCGTCCGCGCCAACATAATGCCCGTGCTCCAGCGGCACGACGTTCACGTGGTCCTCGCCGGTCACTCGCACGCCTTCGAGTGGATTCGCTCCTCCGCACTTCCCAATGCCGGTTTGTTCGTCACCGGGGGCGGCGGCCAGATCTCGCTCAGACCGTCCCTGCTAGAGCCGAAGCGACTCCCCCGGTTACGCCGCTACTACGACGCACTGCGGGCGGCGGGAGCGCAGGAGTGCGTCATGGCGGGACACGGACCCGCCGGTGCCGACGGTGACGCGGGTCTTCTCTACCATTACCTGCGGGTTTCGGTGACGCCGGAAGCGATCACGGTCCGCCCCGTCGGCGTGCGCCGCCTCGGCGACCGCACCTACCGCCGCGAGGAGCCGATGCGCGTCTTCCACGCGCCGCACCTGCCTGTATTGCGTCCGCGCTGGGAAGTACAGACGCTTTCCGAAGTGGTCGTGCGCCGGGACGGTCCACCCCGGGCGCAGTGGGTCTGACGGGTGAGGTAAAGGCGCCGCCGTCTTCGGGGGAATTCATTCCCCCGAAGGCGGCGGCGCCACCGGCAACCAGCGCACCGGACTCGGCAGGTCGTTCGTCAGCACCGCGTGTCCGCGCAGATGGGCGATTGCCGCGTCGCGGACCGTGGGTGCATCCACCGCGTCGGACACGATCTCGACGCCCGGCTTGCCGAGGAAATAATCCTGAATCACGTGCGCCGCCGACGCCACCGTGTAGATCCGGTCCTCCGCCAGCATCGCGTCTCCGACGCGCACACCGCCGTCGCCGCCGACCGTCACGCCCGATAGATGGACCGGGTAACGGCTCGCATTTTCCCCGCTACGGACCGTGCTCAACACCCGCTCGATCTCCGCGCCAGGAACGCGGGCGACGACGAGGTGCTGACGCGTGTAACTGCCGAGCACCCGGTACAGATCCCCGGTGGTCACTTTCCCGGCGGGAAGCCCGGCGGGGGCGATCTGCCCGGACGACATCAGGGCGATCTCGGTGCGCATTGCGGCGCGGATCGCGTCGGCGAAAAGGTTGCCGAGCGCGGTTTCCTGCGCCGCGACGCGAACGGCGGGCAACGGTTCGGCGGCGACGGTCAGGGTTTCGTCGAGCGTCGGGCGCAGTTTGTCGCTCCATGGCCGGTATGCCGCGAGGGATGTCGCTTCCTCCGCCGTAGTTTCGGTCGGCTTGATGAGCGGTCCGCGCGGATATGTTTTGCCCGGTAGCGGTATCGGCACATCTTCCGCGCCCCACCACTTTCCGTCCTGGCCGTTGATGCTCAGTACCTTACCCGGCTCCGCGCCGCGCGCCTTTCGGACCAGCAGGTCGATGCGCCCGAGGGCGCGTCCGTGCGCCCCGGTCTGCGCGATCAGAACGCCGTTCACCCAGATCTGTTGGTCCAGCATCGTGTGCGAATGACCGCCGATAATTATGTCCATCCCGGTCACGGCGGCGGCGAGTTTCTTATCGTCCTCGTATCCCAGATGCGACAG
>JACMMA010000017.1 GCA_014379275.1 Armatimonadota bacterium
CTACCGCAGGTCCCGCGAAATGCTCGGTTGGTCACATCTCGCGCTCGGCTTCACTCTCCTGCTGATCGAGTTCGCGCCGCCGTTCCCGATCCGCCCCGGCGCGAAGCCGCCGATCCCGTGACGTACCATTTTGCGGTACAACAGGAAATATGAACTTTCCTGACCTGCACCGGCATCTCGGTGGCGCGACGCACCCGCGTATTCTGTGGGGATACATCGAGAAGCACGGGCGCGAGACCGATGTCGCCTGCCGGTTGCGCGAGCGGTTCGGCGGATACGACGGCTTCGCGCGGGAGTTTTCCCGCCCGTTCGCCGATCTCGCCGATTACCTGACGGTGCATCACCTGGTCGAGTCGTTGCAGGCGGAAGACGTGCCGTACTTCGCGACGCGGGCAGTGCGCGGTGCGGCGGTGTTCGAGAGCATCGACTATTTAGAGATCCGCTTCAATCCGTATAAGCGCACGCCGAGCGGATTGCCGCAACTAGAGCGGATTAAGCTTCTCCCGGAGATTACGGCGCAAGTGATCCGCGCCGGACGCGCGACGGGCTTTCCTATCAATACTGCGTACATCCTTTGTATGGATCGCGGGTTCCCACTCCTGCTGAATCGGGCGATCATGTACCTCGCGCATCGGATGCCGGAGGTGGTCGGGGTTGACCTTGCGGGACCGTATCAGGACGGCGGAATGACTTGGGAAGAATGGGCAAGGCTATTTGCCGAAGCCAAGTCGGTCGGACTGAAAACCACGGCGCACATGGCGGAGTCGGACCCCGATGATGTTCATCCGGAGTTGTTCCCCCACCTCGACCGGATCGGGCACGGGATTCAGATCGCCCTGAATCATCCGCACCATCTGCCGGAACTCGCCGAGCGCCGCATCTGCCTCGAAGTCTGCCCGACGACGTATCTGCGTACCAATACACTACAGGACCTGTCCGAACTCGCCCCCGTTTTCGCGCGGTGCGAGGACGCAGGCGTTCCGGTAAGCATCGCGACCGATAACCCCGCGCTTCACGGCGATTCCGGGCGCATCGTCGGGCAATATGAAGTGCTGGTTCGGGCGGACGTGATTCACTTCAACGACATTCTGCGCTACACCCAGACCGGCTACGAACACGCGTTCGGCGACGTGCGCGGCAAGGGGAACTAAGAAAACGATGCGACTAGGCGTTTTCGGCGGCTCGTTCGATCCGATTCATCTGGGGCATCTGCGCCTCGCGGAAGAGGCGCGGGAAGGGTTCGCACTCGATCAAGTCCTGTTTATTCCGACGTGGGTGTCGCCGTTCAAGACCGGGCGCGTCGTCACGCCGCCTGAGCATCGCCTCCAGATGGTACGACTGGCGACCGACGGCAACGACGCGTTCGCGTATTCGGCGATAGAATGCATACGGGAAGGCACCAGTTACACGGTGGACACGTTGCGCACGTTGCAGGCGGAAAACCCGTCCGCCGAACTGTGGTTTTTGACCGGCACGGACGCGGTGGCGGATCTGCCACGCTGGCGCGAGCCGGAAGAGGTGTTGCGTCTTACGCGTTTCGCGGCGGCGACGAGGGCGGGTACGACGGTGGAGGAAGTGCGAGAACGACTGGCGCATCTGCCGGGGAAATGGCAGGAACGGATCTCGTTCTTCCCGATGACGAACATCGATATTTCGTCGACGGACATTCGAGCGCGACTCGCGACGGGGCGTTCGGTACACTATCTACTCCCGCCAGAGGTAGAACAGTACATCGCAGCACACGGCTTGTACGAGCCGGTCGGTGACAGCGATACGATAGACGCGGGATGAGTGCGCGGTTACATAGAAACGTGTTTAGCACGGTTGTTTTTCGCCCCCCAACCCCTAATTCTGGGGGAGCCGGAG
>JACMMA010000193.1 GCA_014379275.1 Armatimonadota bacterium
AAGCGCGACAGCCGGAACGGTCCCATTTCGCGCACGGTCTGGGTTCGTAGCGGGCGGCTTTCGAGGAGGGCCGCCGCCAGCGTTTTCCCGTACCGGCTCCAGTCGGCACGAAGCCCCGCCGCAACCGCCCGCAGGTCCGCGGCGGTTTGCACGGTGCTCGCGTCCGGCACCGCGACAGCGGGCGCGACGGTGCTATACATCAGTGCGTATTGTGCCAGCAGTTCGCCGTAAAAATCCTGGAGAAGTGTCTCGTGCATCGCCCGGTAATCGTCGGGGTGGGGCAGGAGAAACACGGACGCCAGTGTGTCGGCCACGAACAACAGCACGCCACACTGGTTGCGGGCGATTTCGAACACGCGCAACGCTTCCGCAAGCCCGTCGATCTCGGTGCCCCACGCGACGGATTCCGAACGCGGTGAGAAGCCGGTGCGGTACACCTGGGTGCTGTACTCTTCCCACGCGATCTCCGGTCCGCCGAAATACAGCGCGAGAAACCCTTCCATGGCGAGATGAAGTGGCAACAGACGCACCTGATTCTTATCCTCGCGTTTCGCCATGCGCTCCAGAAGGCGCACCGAGGTGAAACCGTAGTCACGCTGTTTGCCGTCGGCGGAATGTTCCAACTGCCCGCCCCACGCCGCAACCGGGGTGTCGTCCGTGTTGTAACGGATCACCATCGCGTGCGGAACGAATCCGTAATAGGCGCGATGTTCGGATACCGTGACTTGCGCCACCGGCTCGTTGTAGCGGCGCAGGGCGAGGCGTAGATCCGCCGCGACGCCGCCCGGTTCGCGCAGGAGCGGCACCAGGCGGATCGCGCCGCACACCTGCGGCGCACCGATCTGGACGCCGTTCAGGTTAAACCCCGGCAATATTTTTCCCGCGAATGTGTCTTGTTCCATTTTGTTTCGTGCCCGGTCCCGGCATTTTCGGGGGTTTTTAAACCCCCGACGACTAACGTCACTCTTTCTCAACAAACCCCGCCGCCCGGTCGCGCAAGAACCCGTCCAGCGCGGCGAACTCGCTTGTGCCGACGAACCGGGCGAACGCGAGCGGGACGGCGAGTGTTTCCGCGTCGCGCACGCCGAGTGTCGCTACGAGCGGCGAGAGCGGACGCGGCGCGTATTCGTCCGCCGCGAACACCGGGTTGGCGTGGATGAACGCCGTGACGTGCGCGGGATCGAGTCGTTCCCGCCAGACGCGCACCAGCGCGTGCACCGCGCCGGGCGGGTCGTTTTCATAGCCGTCCGAGACGATCAGCACCAGAGCGGGGTGCGTTTCGAGCGCATGGACGAGCGGCGTCGCGAGATCGGTCGAACCGCGTGCGATGACAAAAATCGGGTCGCCGCTCGCCGTGCCGTTACACCAGAACGGTTTGTACCGTTCCGGTGCCGCCTCGCAAAGCAGATAATGGACGCCGAGCGCGATGGCGAGCGGGCGACGGCGCTTCTCCTCCGACCCGGACGCGCTGTAGCTGTCATCCAAAACGGCGGCAATCGTTCCGTTCGGTGGTAGGTCGAGCGGCGCCTGACGCAAGGCGCGGCGGGCGGCTCCGCGCAAGGCGGCATCGAGTTCCTCCCGGCGTGCTTCGCGTTCGGCGAGCGGCAGGGAAAGCGCATACAGAGCGAGACGGGTCAGCGGCATCCGCGAAAGATCGGCGGACAGGACGACACCCGCGTCCCCCGCCGAACGCAGGAGCCGTTCCCGCTCGCCCTTCGTCATATTCGGCGCAATGCCGCTCAAGAAAACGGCGCGCGGAATCCCATGCTTGATGGCGAGACCTTCCGCGACGGTGTACGGCAAGCGGTAAACCGCCTCTTTCGCGTACCGTGCCTGGCGGAAGGTTTCGAAGAGCGGCGTTTGAAACCGGGTTTTCGCATGATCTCCCCAAAGAAACGCGCCCATTTCGCCCGGCAACCGGAGGTGCGCGTGCGTCGCCGCCGCCCGCACCTTGCTCCGGTATTTGACGGCATCGAACGTCGCGTCGGCGCGTGCCGCCAGATAGTCGCGCACTACGGCGCGGGCGCGGCGGTTGTTGATGTTCGCCGTGCGGAGCGCGGCGAACAGTTTATACGCGCGTTGCGGGGGAAGCGAGCGTGTGGCCGACCGCAGGAGAGCGTTCTCCTCGGCGCGGAACGCGGGCGGTGTTTCTTTCCCGGTCGCGAGCAACGTTTGAACGATGCGTGTTTTCGCGAAGTCGTTCACGCTGCACGCGAGCGTCCGTGCATAGAACGTTCGGTAGTTGCCGCAAACGTACTGGTGCAGAAAGGTCAGTGTGTCCTGGTGCGCCGTGTTTCCGTCCGCCGGGGCGTCGTAAAATTCGCGCTGTGCGGTCGCCGCGAAGCAGGCGTTGATAAACAACAGCAAGTCCTCGCGGGTGACGATTTCGCCTCGTGTCTCCATGTGCAGATACCTTCGAGCAGAAACCGTTCGGGAAATGGCGGCGCGATGTGGCTTGCTATCTGCATAAGAAAGTGCGGGAATCGCACACAGGTCCCACGAACGGTTTCGCCGGTTCGCGGGCGATGCCGCGAACCGTACTTATCGTATCGCCTCCGGGCGCGGTCCTGCTAAACTGTGCCGGGGCCGCGTCTCCTATTTCCGCGCGGTAACAGGCGACGCGGAACAGACTAAGCCTGTTGCATCGTTCGTACAGAGAGATTACTTGCGATTGCAAAAGCGAAGCCGCGGTACCCGTGCGCCTAACAGCCCGATGAACCCACCGATGCCGAGCGAAATGGCAGCGGGTGGCGCCGGCACCGGCTGAAAACTGGTCGCCGTGAACGAGATGTCGTCGGTCGCGAACCCGTGGTCATTCCCGGCGTGATTTATATCGTTCCAGCGAACCCATAAATCTTGCCCTACCGGGATAGTCGCATGAACGGGTTGGGTAAGTATCGTACGGTTCGCGTCCATATTTCCATCGAGCGCGCCGAACGAGCCGCTCGTGACTGGGTTGCTGAAACGCATTCCATCCGCAGCGGTGAATCCAGCTGCCGCGGTGTTAAGTAGCGTTGATTGGGACGGTGCGTTTCCGCTGGCAAAGATGCCGTAACTGAACTGGACTGTTTGCTGAGTTGCCGCGCTATATCGCCACTGTTCCCCCGTATATTTGATCGTGAACCCGGTTATGTCAAGCCCTGTGTTGTTGCGTATTCGGACTGCCCACACGAAATCCCCTATCGCGGTGGAGGTAGCACCTATACTGCCCAAAGCACGGTCGCTGGAGCCAGTTGATCCGTAGCTATAAAGTCCACCGGTGGTCATCGAGCCGTCATTCGCGGTGATTTGGGTGCTACTGCCGGAACGATATGCGTACCAGCCGACCAATTGGTTCGTGGTGTCTAGAGTGGTACTGGGACTGCTCTGCTGGAAAGCAGTCCTTCCAGTTTGTAGCAACGTATCAAACGTCTGTATGTACGGCGCACCAGTGGTGCTGGTGTAATTCACCTGGGCGTGCACTGGACAAGCGGCGGCAAAAACGATCACCACGGCCGCCATCAGTTCTACCAAACTATCCGAACCCGAACTCGCTCGCTGGAGGCGCATATTCACTCGCATTAGGCCTTTCGTTTACGCATCGTATGTGTCTGTATATTCCTGAGAAGCGTTAGCTGTATGTAAGAATCCCGAAAAGATTTTTATTACTATTCGACAAGCGAGCAAACAATTCCTACCCGATGAAATGGTTCCAACCGCCGATATTGAAGTTTTCTCCCCGATGCCTTTGGAATCGGCAAATAGTTGAGGGGGGGATAAAATCAAAACATGGCAGTACGAATTGTTGCAGCGATGGAAGGAATGGAAGAAGCGATCGAGCGTCTGAAAGAAGGCAAACTGGTCGCATTTCCTACGGAGACGGTGTATGGATTGGGTGCGGATGCGCGGGACGCGGATGCCGTGGCACGAATTTTTACGACGAAAGGGCGCCCGGCGACCAACCCGCTGATCGTTCATGTCGCGGATGTGGCAGCGGCGCGAGATCTGGCGGGCGAATGGACTCCGGTCGCGGACGAGCTGGCGGCGATGTACTGGCCCGGCGCGATCACGCTCGTGGTGCGGAAAACCGATGCGATACCGGCGGTCGTGACGGCGGGCGGGGGAACGGTCGCGTTGCGGGTGCCCGACCATCCCGTCGCGCTCGAAATGTTACGCCGGAGCGGCGTCCCGGTCGCCGCCCCGTCCGCGAACCGCTCGGAACAAGTCTCGCCGACCACGGCGCAACACGTCGCCGATTCGCTCGGACAGTACGCAGACGACCTGCTGATTCTGGACGGCGGCGCGTGTCGCGTCGGCATCGAATCCACGGTCGTTGACGCGACGGGAGGAACGCCCCGGCTATTACGCCCCGGCATGATGCACATTTTCCACGCGAACGCCGGGGAGAGCGTGCCAACCAGCGGTGACGACACCCCCCGCTCGCCGGGGCAGATGGCGCGGCACTACGCCCCCGCCGTGCCGGTTCACGTCCTTCCCGCGAAACGACTGCGAAAAGACCGGGTCGCGGGCGACGGCGTGATCCAGCGCGTCGTGGTCGGGCAGCCCGCACCGGAACCATCCTCGAACGTCCAATGGCTTCCCCCCGACCCGGATGGCTACGCGGCGGGTCTGTATACCGCCCTCCGTCTGTTGGACGCGGCGGGTGTTTCCCGAATCCTCGTCGAGGAGCCGCCGCGCGGCCCCCGGTGGGATGCGATCCACGACCGACTGCGCCGTGCCGCGACGCCGAAAACCGATGTACAATAAAAGTACTTATGGCACAACAGATCGTAATAGTCGGCGGGGGGGCGGCAGGGATGCTCGCGGCGTATCGCGCGGCGCAGTTGGGTGCGGATGTCCTGTTGCTGGAAAAGAAATCGCGACTCGGGACCAAAATACTCATTTCCGGCGGCGGGAAGTGTAATGTCACGCACGCCGGGAGCATGGAGGAGATCCGGGCGAAGTTCCGTCCGAACGAGGCGCGGTTCCTCAAGCCGTCGTTCTACCGCTCCACGAACGAAGCGTTTGTGAAGATGCTCACGGACAAGGGCATGGAAACGTACACGCGCGCGGACGGTCGGATTTTTCCGGTGCCGCCGTTCGACGCGAAAGATGTGGTCGCGGTCCTGGAAGCGCACCTGCGCGATGTCGGGGTGCGGGTTCGCCTCGACGCGGCGGTTTCCGGCGTGGCAGTCACGGACGGCGCTGTTCATTCGGTGACGCTCGTTTCCGGTGAGGTCATCGAAACGCGCCATCTGATCGTGGCGACCGGCGGATCGTCGTTCCCCGCGACCGGCACCACGGGCGACGGCTGGCGGTGGATGGAATCGCTCGGGCATACGCTGGTGCCGCTCCGCGCCGCGCTCGCCCCGCTCTATCTCGACCCGGTGCCGCCCGCCGAATGGTCCGGCGTCGCCCTGCGCGACTGCGTGCTCCGTGCCCGCACCGCGAACCCGGACGGCACCTCGGGCAAGGAGCGGATGCGCTGGCGCGGCGACCTGCTCTGGACACACAAGGGAGTTTCCGGTCCGGTCGCGCTCGGGGTGTCGCGCGAAGTCGCCGAAGCGATCCCGAGCGACAGCATCGTGGAAGCCGACTTCCTGCCCGACGAACCGTTCGAGAAACTTTCCGAACGGCTACTGACGCACACCAAAGCCCACCCGCGCCGCGCCGTGTCTGACTTCGTGGAGGCCGAGCCTGCCGTCCCGAACCGACTGGTGCGTCCGTTGTTCGACAGTGCGAACGTCGACATCGCCACGAAAGGCGCGTACCTCGGCGCGAAGGAGAGGAACCGCCTCGCCAACGCCCTGAAAGGCTGGCATCTGGGTCGCGTCCGGCACGTTCCGCTGGAGCGGGGCGAAGTCGTCGCGGGCGGCGTGTCGCTCGACGACGTGGACCCACAGACGATGCGCTCGAAAAAAACGAAGGGTCTGTACCTGTGCGGCGAGATTTTGGACATCGCCGGGCCCGTCGGCGGCTACAACCTGCAAGCCGCCTGGTCCACCGGCTACGTCGCGGGCGAAACCGCCGCGAAAGACTTGGTTTCGATTTAACCGCCAAGACGCCAAGGTAGGAGAAGGGGAAGAAAGGTTTTAAAGGTCGGGGCTTGCCGGTGTTGTGTAGTCGCCTCGGTGACGAGCGAAGCGTAAACCTCGGAACCCTCTTCTCCTTCTCCTACCTTGGCGACCTTGGCGTCTTGGCGGTTAAAAATCCGGGCGGCTCCGTGGTTTAATCGGTGGTAATGGATTTAACGAAACCGTCGGAGTTGAAGGCAGTGCTTCTGCGCCACGGGCTACAATTGTCGAAGCGATTCGGGCAGAACTTTCTCATCAGCCGTTCGCACCTATTGAAAGTGGTGGATGCGGCGGACGTGCAAGCAGGGGACCGTGTATTCGAGATCGGGCCGGGCGCGGGAACGCTGACCGTCGAACTCGCCGCGCGGGCGGAACGGGTGATCGCGGTAGAACTGGACCGCGCTTTGCCGCCGGTGCTCGCCGAAGTGCTCGCCCCGTTCCCCCACGCGACGCTCTTTATGGGCGACGCGCTGAAGCTGGATCTGCCCGTTTTTCTCCGCGAGCATCTGGGCGAGCCGCCGTACAAAGTCGTCGCCAACATCCCGTATAACATCACGTCGCCGATTCTGGTGCGGCTGCTCGAAAACAAGGCGTTATTCATTTCGATCACGCTGATGGTGCAAAAAGAGGTCGCCGAACGGTTGAAAGCCATGCCGGGCACTGCCGCGTACGGCTCGCTTTCCGTGTTCGCGCAGTACCAGGCGCACGTCTCGGTGGCCGGGACCGTGCCGCGCGGCGCGTTCTTCCCGCCTCCCAAGGTGGATTCGGCGGTCATCCATCTGATACCGCGCCCCGTGCCGCCGGTAGACGTTCCGAGCGATGCGGCCTTCTTCCGCGTCAGCCGCGCCGTCTTCGGGCAGCGACGCAAAACACTGGCGAACGCGCTCATGGGGGCATCGCCGGGGGCGTTCGCGAAAGAAGAGGTGGCGTCCGCACTCACCGAAACCGGCATCGACGGGACCCGCCGGGGCGAAACGCTGACCCTCGCCGAGATAGCGACCCTGACGCGCGCCCTGCCGGTCGCGGAAGTTATCGCCGAACCGTTTGACACCGGGGAAGCGGGGGGATAGAATAGATATCCAAGCACTCGTAGATCAGTGGATAGATCGTTTCCCTCCGAAGGAAAAGGCCGCAGGTTCGAATCCCGCCGGGTGCATTACTTTTCCGCGGAAAACCTTGCCGAAAAATCGGTTCCCTCACCGAATAGGGTACGGTAACGGCATAGGAGTTACTGCCATGAACCTTCCCGCCCGTTCGATCATCGCCCTTTGCGCCGTCACCGCTTGTGCGAGCCTTGCTTTCTCACAGCGGGTCATCACTACCGCACCCGTTCCCGCGCCGCCCGTTGTCCCGGAAGCTTCCGAGGACACTACCCCGATCCCGGCTGGCTTCCCCCGCTACAACGTGGTGCCGATCGGTGCCGGTATCGAAGCCCGGGGACTCAGCGATACCGGTTACGTCACCGGCGCGATGGTAACTGATACGGGCAAGAAACACGCCTTTTTATGGAAGGATGGGACGCTGACCGATCTCGGTACCCTGTATAGCGACGACAGCTACGGCAGCGGAGTCAACGACGCGGGCGAAGTGGTCGGCGTTTCCACCGCCATCAACAAAACGATGGACGACGGCACGGTGCAGGAAGCGCGGCACCCATTTTTGTACAAAAACGGAAAAATGACCGACATTTCCGGCAAGGAATTGAACACCGAAGGGGGCGACACCTGGCAACCGTTCGACATTAATAACCGTGGCATGGCGGTCGGCAAGATGACGCAGAATGGGGTCGGGATGCCCGCCGTGTCATGGCTGCGCGGGCGATTGACCTCGCTGGGCACGCTCGGCGGTTACATGGCGACGGCGTACGCCTGTAGCGACCGGGGCGGCATCGTCGGTGCCAGTTATGTCGCCGGGAATAACGCGCCACGCACCGGGGAGGAATCTGCTTTCCTGTACCGGAGCGGGCGGATGACCGAACTCGGAACGCTGGGCGGCAAAAGTAGCACCGCGCTCGATGTGAACAACCTCGGCGACGTGGTCGGCTTTTCCCAGCTCTATCCCCTCACCGCGCAAACCAACCGCGCCTTTCTGGTCAAGCGGGGAAAAATGAGCGACCTCGGTACCTTCGGCGGGGACAGCAGCACGGCGAACGGAATCAACGACGCCGGGCAGATCGTCGGCTGCGCACAGACGACGAAACAGAATGTCGTGTACTTCCTTTACCAGAACGGCGTCAAGGTGGATTTACAGCGGTTGGTTTCCCGCGCGTCCGGTTGGAATCTTAGCGCGAGTGACAGTTCCGGTACCGGTCCCCTCGGCTCCATCCTGATCAACAACCGCGGACAAATAGTGTGTCAGGCGAGAAAAGCGGATAAGGGCAGGGGCGCGGTTCTGCTGGTCCCCGTTTCGTCCGATACCGGTGCCGCAGCCGCGCCGTAAGTCACTCTTTTTCCGCGGACGGAATCATCGCCCCCGTGGTCTTCTCAAACCGCATCACCCGCGACGTATCCCTGGAGAAGGGGGTTCCCAGGGGGGGGCGATACAGCAAGAGGAGGTCGCCGGATTTGCTCAAAGCGAGGCGTTCGGGGCGCACGATTGCGGCGGCGTTTCGCGCGAACGTTTCGCCGGCTTCGGTTTGCCAGACGGTTGCGCCACTGACATCGAATCGTACCACCCCGGAGGCTCCTGCCGCAAAAAAGGAGCCGTCCACCGGATCGCGCACGAGCAGATGTAGCCCCGTTTGCCCCTTGTCGCCGAAGAAGAAACGGCGTAACCATCGCTTCTTGCCCTCCGGGCTATACTGCGCGAGCAGTAGCCGGTCGTCCACGGGTAGCATGTTCGGCGTAGCCATCGCGCCGCAAACCGTTATATTTTCGGCGGCGTCAACCACTATCCCGCCGGGTTCGCACAACACCACCGTCCCTTCCCCGGCGAAGCGGCTCACCCAGGCTACCCTGCCCGGTACGAACTTCACCAGTACCGCATCGGTGTGCCGCCCGGACTCGATAAATAACCGGCTGAAAGCATATACCGCGCCGCTTTTCCCCGCGACGAGGCCGGACGGCGGATCGGCCACGCCGACGACTTCCGACCGCCATCGCGCCGTCCAGAGCAGATCGCCGCCGGGCGAAACGGTCAGGACGAGAAGATGATTGGCGTCGTTCGCGCCCCACACCCGCCCGGTGGGGGACTTCCCGGCATCGGTATAGCCGCCGATAAGAAGGTTGCCGTTTTCGGCGACGGTCAGGATCGTCGGCGTTTCCTCGCCGTGCTCGGGACTGTCAAAAACATACCGCCACGCGATCAATCCGGTTTGCCGGTCGCATTTCGTGAGAAGAATATCCCCGGTACCGGTGCGCGGCTTCTCGTTCGGATCAAACCCGGAAACGCGAATCGTCCCCGCGGGAACATGCGACAAAACATAAACGCTCTCGCCGCTATGCACGGCGGCGACGGTCTGCGTGTCGCGGTTCAGTATCGGCTC
>JACMMA010000194.1 GCA_014379275.1 Armatimonadota bacterium
CAACATTTTCCGCTTTACACAAGCCGGTTCCGAAGTGTCCGCGCTTCTCGGGCGTATGCCATCCGCGGTAGGGTATCAACCGACCCTCGCAACCGAAATGGGTGCGTTGCAGGAGCGCATCACCTCGACCCGTAAAGGCTCGGTAACTTCGGTACAGGCGATCTACGTCCCCGCCGACGACACCACCGACCCCGCACCCGCGACGGCGTTCGCCCACCTGGACGCGACCACTGTTCTGGAGCGCGGTCTCGCGGCGCAGGGGATCTTCCCCGCCGTCGACCCGCTGACCTCCACGTCGCGTATTCTCCAACCGACGATCGTCGGCGAGGAGCACTACCGCGTCGCCCGTGGCGTGCAGGCGATCTTGCAGCGGTACAAGGAACTCCAGGATATTATCGCCATTCTCGGGATCGACGAACTTTCGGACGAGGACAAACTGACTGTTTCGCGCGCCCGCAAGATCCAGAAGTTCTTGTCGCAACCGTTCTTCGTCGGGGAAGCGTTCACCGGTATCGCCGGCAAGTACGTGTCCCGCGAGGACACCGTCCGCTCGTTCGACGAACTACTCAAAGGCAACGGCGACGACCTGCCGGAGCAAGCGTTCTACATGGTCGGCACGTTCGAGGAAGCCGTCGAGAAAGCCCGGACGCTCAACGGTTAAGTAAGACACATCAGGCACTGAAAAGCCCGCGGCGTTGCGCCGCGGGCTTTTCAGTGCCTGATGTGTCTTACTTAACCGTCCGGTAACCGTTCGGATTTTTTTCGCGCCATGTCGCCGCGTGTGTGATGATTGTTTCGATATCGGGAAATTTTGGGTTCCAGCCTAGCTCCGACTTGATCTTCTCGCAGGACGCCACCAGACGACCGGGATCGCCCGGGCGACGGGGGGCGTCTACCGCGTTCACCTTGACCCCGAGGGCTTTTTCCGCCGCCGTGATCGCTTCCTTCACCGTGGTGCCGTAGGAGTTGCCGAGGTTGTACGCCGTGGTTTCTCCGCCCGCCTTCAGGTATTCCAGGGCGCGGATGTGGGCGTCGGCGAGGTCGTTGACGTGCACGAAGTCGCGCAGGCACGAGCCGTCGCGGGTGTCCCAATCCGTGCCGAATATCTTGAACTCTTTGCGGCGACCGAGCGCGGTGTCGATTATCAGAGGCAGGGCGTGTTGCTCGGGCGTATGGTCCTCGCCGAGGATGCCCTCCGGATCGGCTCCCGCCGCATTAAAGTAGCGAAGCGAGACCGACTTCAAGCCGAACGCCATGTCGTAATCCCGGAGAAACCGCTCGTACATGAGTTTCGTTTCGCCATAGGGGTTGGTCGTCTTTTGCGGGTGGTTTTCCGGGATCGGCAGAATCTGTGGCTCGCCGTAGGTCGCCGCCGACGAGGAGAAGATGAAGTTCTGGATGTTGTTGTCCAGCACGGCGCGAAGAAGGGTCAATCCGCCCGCGATGTTGGATTCGTAATAGCGCGACGGGTCAATGACGGAATCTCCGACGCTCGCGTACGCGCCGAAGTGCATAACGGCGTCTACGCCGTGTGTTTTGATCGCCTTGTTGATCGCGCCGTAATCGCCGTAATCGCCGTGTACGAACGGGACGCCGACCCGCTCGACGGCTTCGCGGTGCCCGAGTTCCAGCGAGTCAAAAATGACCGGCGAATAGCCGCGATTCTTCAGAACTTTGGCGGTATGCGAGCCGATATAGCCCGCGCCACCAATAACTAAAATGCTCAAAGGGTAAATACTCCTCTAAATTACGTTGAGCCATACCCTTCGGCAAAGACTATTGTGGTTCCTGCCTTGTATTCAGATGACTGCGTGATCGCGTTTCCTTTTTTCTTTGTCCTCCCGGACGGGGCCAACCTGACGTTGGATCGTTGTACCTGCGGTGCTTGGGAGTCTTGCTACACTTGACCCCGTGCTGTTTGCCCGCTTTTCGCCGTTTGGGTTTTCCCACTCCGTGTGATTACCAAAAAGGAGAATCGCGGGTATGTCCCCAGGCTAGATAAGCAGTAACACAGCACC
>JACMMA010000195.1 GCA_014379275.1 Armatimonadota bacterium
CGCCCTATAAAGCCATTCGTTGAACACATAATTTTCAATACTAAAATAAGGAATGAAGGTTAAGCCCAAGGCCAGAAAAACTACGATGGGCGTATAAACACGGGCAAATTTCCGGATGAATAGTTCTGTCTTTGCTTTACGTCCTGTGGCATTTTGCACGAGCGCAGCAATGCGGCGAACGGCTTCAAAGTCCCCCGGCGATGAGATCGGGAATCCGGCCTCGATGACGTCCACACCGAGTCGCTCTAACTGGCGGGCGATCTCCAGCTTCTCATCAATGTTCAGCGAGGCACCCGGCGACTGCTCGCCATCACGCAAGGTGGTATCAAAAATATGGATCGGGTTTGTGGACATAATGAAACTGATTTCTTGATCGGTTAGTGTTGATCCGGCATTCGCCCCCCGACCCCCAATTCTGGGGGAGCCGGAATGGATACGAGCAGGTTCCGCTCTTGATAGGGCGTTGTCGTTGGCGACGGTGTCACACTCGACGCGCGAAGGGATCTCTTCCCCTCAGCCTCCCCCAGAATTGGGGGTCGGGGGGCCGAATGAACTCGCTACCGGTTCAGCCGTTCCTTTTGCGCTGCCTCGCGTTCCTGCCGAATCTGCGACGCCGGGGGTCCTTGCTGAGAGCCTGCCGGCTTGAACTCATCCGCGTTGCGGAAATAGACGATCATCCAGAAAGCTATGGAAACAATCAACGCGATCGCACTGAAAATGATGACGGAACAGCCCTGATCTGGCGTAACGGCGGACGGAGCAATAAGCCGGGCGAGATCGTCGGGTCCTAATTTTTTGTGACCGTTTTTACCTGGTTCTTCTGTCATGGCGTGTTTCTATGCGTACGTTTTCTCCCTCCCCCAGCCCCCTCTCATCGGAATGAGAGGGGGCTGGGGGAGGGAGAAAAGGGCTAAAGCTCGATCTGCCGCTGACCACTCGTCACGGTCTGCACGGCGGGCTTATCTTCCGTCACGCTCGTAGTAGCCGTCACGACGTCGGACTTTTTCACCCAGGACATCATGCCGCGCAGTTCCCTGCCGACTACTTCGATCTGATGGTTCTGATCTTTCCGGGTGAGCGCGTTGAACTGCGGTCGGTTCGCCTTGTTTTCTAAGATCCATTCTTTCGCGAACTCGCCGTTCTGAATCTCGCTGAGGATCTTCTTCATCCGCAACTTCGTGTCGGCATCCACGATGCGCGGTCCACGGGTCATGTCGCCGAACTGCGCAGTGTCGGAGATGCTGTAGCGCATGCCCGCTATTCCCGCTTCGTACATCAAGTCAACGATCAGTTTCAGTTCGTGAAGGCACTCGAAATAGGCGATCTCCGGCTGGTACCCGGCCTCGACCAGTGTTTCGAACCCGGCTTTGACCAAGGCGGTCGCGCCGCCACAAAGGACGGCTTGTTCGCCGAACAGGTCGGTCTCGGTTTCTTCCTGGAACGACGTTTCGAGAACTCCGGCTCGCGCCCCGCCGATACCGAGTGCCCACGACAACGCTTTGTCTTTCGCCTTGCCGGAATAGTCCTGGTGGATAGCGATCAGGCACGGAACGCCTTTGCCTTCCTGATAGATGCGTCGCACGAGGTGACCGGGACCTTTCGGCGCGACCATGAAAACGTCCACGAAGTCCGGCGGCACGACCTGCCCGAAGTGGATGTTGAAACCGTGCCCGAAAACCAGCGAGTCGCCCGGTTTCAGGTGCGGCGCGATGCTTTCCTTGTACAGGTCGCCCTGGAACTCGTCGTTGACGAGGATCATGATCACGTCCGCTTTTTCGGCGGCTTCGGCGACGGGGAGAACGTCGAAGCCGTCCATCCGCGCCTTGTCGGCGGACTTGCCTTCGCGCAAACCGACGATGACTTTCATGCCGGAGTCGCGCAGGTTGAGCGAGTGCGCGTGCCCCTGCGAGCCGTAGCCGATCACCGCGAGCGTCTTGTCGCGCAATACGTCCAGTGAAGCATCCGCTTCGTAATAAACTTTAACTGCCATACTATATTTATCCTTAGATTATTAGTCGTCGAGCGACGTATAAGACCAACACATTCCCTCGTAACGAGCCATTACTGCGAGTAAATCGTCCCGCGTTTTCGCCGCGATCTGTTCTTCGAGAGAACCGGGCGAGTAAAGTAAAACCTCGTCGAGGTAAAAGTAACCCGAATCGTTCAATACGGCATACGGTGTCGCTCTCGCCTTCGTCCGCAAGAAAGGCTCGGCATCAGGAATTTCGATTGCCCCTTCCATCATGACATCGACCGCTAACCACTCGCTTGCCATCATCACCTCATAAGCGAGCATGTCCAAGACACAATTATTTAGAGGTAGGCATTCCGATTCCCATCCCCTTCCGGACAAATCACCGTCCAATTTATGCACGGGCGGATTTTCCTCAGTCAGATTGTTCTCATGAATCGCCATCACAGTGACGCACTGATTCTCCTCCCAGATAACGAGCCAGTCTTCTTCGATTTTCAGGTCACGCAACAGAACAAATCGATTGTGCCCCCGTGTAATATCTCCGGCGTTCCCGACCAGCGCGTACAATTCCCGCAACGCCTCGGGCAAGCGAAACCCCAACCGCGCTTCCGTGTCGGCGATCTCCGTTTCCGTGTTGCCGTCGCTGGGTCCGATAGGGCGATGCCACTCCGTGACGAACGATTTAAGATCACCGTAGCGGTCCATAATTTCGGTTCCATCCTCGGTCAATTCTTCTTTATTCGGACGTTGAAACGTTCCGGTGGGAGCCTTCGGCTGTAGACCCTGTGGGTCACCGGGCGCGTCCCGTTGGCGCGGTAATCCTCCGCTCTCGTGACGCGAAGCGTCTACAGCCGAAGGCTCCCACCGGAACGTTTCAACGTACGCGTCACGAATCGAACCGTTTCTTCGGATTCATCGGCGGATACAACGCGGGTTGAAGCGGTGCTCCGCTGTTCCCACTCCCTGACGCGCCCGGCAACACGTTCCCTGCCAGCGACGCCGTTTTCGCCCCCTGCAAAACCTCTGACAGCCATCCCTCGCGGGCATCGCGGTTTACGAACCGAAGCGCGACGAGACGCCGTTTCATCCCAGTCAGCCCAGCGAAAAACCGAGAATTGACGTTCCGTGTGTCGATAACCACATAAAACGCCCCCGATGCGAACGCCCGGTACACCGCACCCGCCGTGCCCTCGCTCGCCAGATCACAGGCGAGGAAACGCTCACGCAGTCTGACGGCTTCCGACAGGTATTCGATTTCCGGCTCTGTGGTCATCGCTTTGCTCCTAAAGTGTCGTCACTGGCTCCGGTTCACCGACCGGTTTGGTTTCAATACTTTGTGGGTCCTCACCGGTTAGGAGA
>JACMMA010000018.1 GCA_014379275.1 Armatimonadota bacterium
CCGTTCTTATTCTCCGACGGCTACAACTGGGGCGACCAGGAGTGCGTCGAACTGGTGCGCCGGATGCTGAAATTCGTCAACCTGATCGGCTACGGCGAGATCGGTAGCGACTCATGGCATTCATCGTTCGGGTTCGCCCCACTCGGCCAGGCGTATGAGGACGCGTTCAAGGCGGACAAGCGGATGGTGCTGTGCAAGATCAATGACAAGGACGATGTCTGGCCCGCCCTGCAGAAGTTTTTCTCCAACAGCCCGCACGCGATGCAGGCAACATCAGTATAATAGGGTTATGGCAACGAAGCTGACGGACAAGACGGGCGCGAAATCCTCCCAATGGCGGGATGCAATGCCGATGTGGCTTAGCGTCTCGCCACTCCGCTTGTCGGCGTATCTGAGCGCAGTCGGTCTCGGGTTGGGGTGGTACCAGACGCGAACGCCCTGCGCGGCGAGTGACGAAGTTATGGGATACGGCGTTCTCCTCGGGCTCACCGCGCTTGTCCTCGCGGTGACGCAACGCCGCCGGGCGGTTCCCGGCTGGCAGAACGATGCGTTAATCGTAGTCGCATCCCTGGCGGCTGGTTTTAACCTACTGATGGTCCATTGATGGGCGATTTGATACCATGGGAGCATGACGAAAACAGAGCCGGTTTATGAGGGATATTTCGCCGACCCGTTCGTGTGGGCGGCGAACGGGCGGTATTATGCGGTCGGCACGGGGGATGTAGAGGCGGACGGCATCGATCCGGCTTCGGAACGAGTGATCCCCCTCCTGGTATCGGACGATCTGAAAGAATGGCGCAGTCTGGGCGGCGCATTGGTGCAGAGCGACGTGACGAGGGGGACCGAACTCTGGGCACCGGAAGTCGGGCAGGGCGACGACGGCGCGTTCTATCTGTATTACTCGGTCGGTCCCGATCATCAATTGCGCGTCGCCCGTGCCGAAGTGCCGGAAGGTCCCTACATCGATTGCGGCGTCTGGCTGACGGGGGCGGAGCGCGGCATCCCGTTCGCGATTGATGCCACGGTGTTTCGCGACGACGACGGGACGTTTTACCTCTTTTACGCCCGCGACTATCTGGACAACGAAGCCGGATACCATGCGGGGACCGCGCTCGCCGTGGACCGGCTGGCAACGATGACGCAACTCGCGGGCGAGGAGCGGACCGTGCTCCGCTCCCGCCACGACTGGACGCTGTTCGAGGCGCAACGTACCGTCCACGGCAAAGTCTGGGACTGGCATACCGTGGAGGGACCGCAGGTGCGCAAGCGGAACGGGAAGTATTATCTCTTCTTCAGCGGCGCCGCGTGGACCACGGAGAACTACGGCGTGGACTATGCCGTTGCCGACGCCGTGACCGGCCCGTACACGGGCGAGGCGACGGACCAGCCGCGCATTTTGCACACCGGTCCCGACTTGATCGGTCCCGGTCACAACTCCATCGTAACCACCCCCGCGGGCGAGGATTACATCGTCTATCACGCCTGGAATACCGAACGGACCAAACGACAGATGTATGTCGAGCGGCTTTTCTGGACCGTGGAGGGGCCGCGTCGCGAGCCGACGTAGCCGGAATAGCCCACTCTACCCGGCATACGGTAGAGGAGCCGTGACCAGATTGCGGAATTTTCAGCGTATAAAACGACAGGAGCAATCCGATAGATGACCCTTGCGGATTTCGATACACTTTTCGCCCACTCCGACGTCTGCCGCGAACAGTTGCGCGACGTGCTTTTACGTCACGAAGAGCTTTTCGCCAGGCCGTTTCCGACCACGTCCCGCTACGACACGATCCAGAAGCTGATGGCACATTGCGTCGGGGCGGAGGAGCGATGGATAACCGTGCGGATTCGCGGGGAAACGTTGCCGGTCGTCTACGAGGACCGCGCCGCAGACACTGTTGAAGGGCTATTCGCGGACGCGGGAACCGTCCGGGGCGTGACGGATGATTTCCGCCGGAGTCTTGACAAAGACAGCCTTCGCCGCATGATTTCCATCCGCCTACCGCAACGGGATGCGGAACTCGAACTGTCGCTCTCCGATATATTTTTTCACATCCTGAACCACGAAAATTTCCACCGGGGGCAGGTCATTCTGTCGCTCCGGCAGTTCGGAGTCGACCCACCGGACTTCGACTACGTCTTGCTGAAGTCCGCTACATCCCTCTAACCCGTTCGGTTGCCGCACACCGGAGGGCGAGTGGTCCTAACCTCTGCGAAAACAATGCGCGACAATCGCAGAGATTATCCGGCAGGAGTTGCTAAAACCATGAGTGACAAGACGATACCGACCGAAGAACCCGAAACATTGAGCGGAGTCTACGACGATCTACTTGGGGACATGAACGAAGCACTGCGCTGGGCAAAAGGCGAGGTTTCACTTCGTGCCGCAACGCTCACTCACACAGACACGCCAACCGTTACGCTTGAACCGGATGTCGCGGCGGTATTCGGGAACGCGGCGGCAGTGAACGAGGCGTTGCGGTTTCTCATCGAAGTGACAAAGGGTAATACAGCAGGATTGCCACTCACTGCAGTGACTGAATAATCATATATCGAAGATAACAGACATCTCGATTTGTGATGGCGGCGATTTTAACATTTTGCCACCTTGCCGCGATAATGCGTCAGTAGCAACCGATGTATATACGCTTCGTCGTCAACCGCATAGATGGCAACTCGCATCAGCCGCAGGGCGTTTTTACCGCCGCTTATGATCTGTTGGAATCGGGCGATATGTCGCCAGACGAGCATGTCTACTTGTCGGAGCTACTTACCTGGTTTGCGGATAATCTACGCATCCCCAATCGGGCGAACATCACGGATCGGGCGACGTTCTGGTATTTTGCCTCCGCGCGACTTTTCATCGGTCGGATGTGGGAACTCGCCAACCCGTTGAAAACGCATGACATTTTCGTTTCGACACAGACCTGCGAGACGTTGGGATGCTGTATCTACGGCGATGCGCATCAAGTTGCCGCATACCCGTCCCCATATGACGCCCCGATTCGGACAGCCTGACGCGCCGAAGTTTCCGGAACCCGACAGGGCAAAAAATCGGTATTTAAAGGTCTACAAGGAGCCCCAACACGCCATGCTGACCGACGCGGATAAAGTAGAACTGGAACGCTCGATTGATGAGATCTGGGAGATCGCACTGGATATGGGATACGACCCGTACCCGACGCATTTCGAGGTCGTGCCTGTTCACGTGATCTATGAACTGGGATCGTACTCTCTGCCCGCCCGCTTTTCGCACTGGACGTTCGGGCGCGATTACCACCGGCAAAAGACTTCCTACGAGTACGGCATGAGCAAGATCTACGAGATCGTGTTCAACACTGACCCGTGCCAGGCGTTCCTGATGGACTCGAACTCGATGCTGTCGCACAAGTTGATCATTGCGCACGTCATCGGGCACTGCCACTTCTTCAAGCACAACGATTATTTCCGGCAGACCGACCGACAAATGGTGGAAAAGGTGCGTCTGCATCGCGACCGCATTTCGGACTACGAGCAGGAGTTCGGCTGGCGCGAGGTCGAGGACTTCTTGGATGCCGTGATGTGTATCGAGGAGCATTTCGATACCGCGCCGATGTTGATGCGCCCCGAAGTCGCCGCCCAGCGCGACCGCAATAAAAAACCGGGCGTTTCCAAAGGTTCGGACTATGAAGACATCTGGAGTCTGGTGGACAAGCCCGCCGAAGCGAAAAAGGAAGGGCGACGCTTCCCGGTCGAGCCGGAAAAGGACCTGATGCTGTTCCTCGCCCGCTACGGACGGGAGCTTGAGGAGTGGCAGCGCGACATTATTTCGATGGTGCGTGAGGAGATGATGTACTTCCTGCCGCAGATCAAAACCAAGATCATGAACGAGGGCTTCGCGTCGCTCGCGCACGAACGTATCCTGGAACGGTACTTGATGAAGTCGGAGGACATCTGGGAGTTCCGGCGGCTTCACTCCGGCGTACTGTCGCCGTCGCCGCACCGCGGTTCGACCAACCCGTACTATGTCGGCTTTCAAATTCTTAAAGATATCGAACGCCGCTGGGACGGCACGATGGATGTCGGTGACGAGCCGGAGACGGACTGGCTCGGCACGGTGAAGAAACGTCCGATCGGCGACGGTTGGAAGAAAATATTCGAGGTGTGCGAGGAGGAGGCAGACCCGTCGTTTCTGCGGAAATATCTGACGGAACCGCTGGTGAAACGCCTGGATATGTATACCTATAAGCGCGTCGAGGAGGCGGGCGAGGAACGCTGGGTGGTGGACTCGACCGACTGGCAAGAGGTGCGCGACACGATGGTCGATAACATGACCAACTTCGGCGTGCCGGTGATCAAGGTGATGGACGGCGATTACGGGCGGCGCGGCGAGCTGTACCTGAAGCATTTCCACGACGGCAAGGACATCGACACGGACTATACGGGCAAGACGCTAAAAGCCGTCTACAAACTCTGGGGACGGCCGGTGCATCTGGAAACGCTGGTAGATAACGTCCCGACCCGTCTCTCGTTCGACGGCGAACAAAATAGCGAGGAACCGGCTTAGTTTCGTTTCTTCTTTCTGTCCTACGCGGACGGCGCCAACGTAAGGTTGGCGCCGTCCGCGTAGGACAGAAAGAAGGAGACTAAAGGTCGTCAATCATCGTTAGCAGAACGGCTTTGCGGGCTGTGATCGCCGCCCGTTCTTCGTCGGTCTTGCCGCGCAAGCCGAACAGATTTTGCGTCATGCGTTGCGAGAGCGGGTCGGACTCATGTTCTATCAGGAACGACCAGTAGAGCGTGGTGAACGGGCACGCTGTGTCGCCGGTCGCCTCTTTCGGGTTGTAGACACAGTCGCCGCAGTAATCGCTCATCCGGTCTATGTACGCTCCGCTCGACACGTAGGGCTTCGTCGCGACCCAGCCGCCGTCCGCGAACTGCGACATTCCCACCACGTTCGGCGTGACGACCCACTCGTACGCGTCCAGGTACAGGCTCCAGAACCATTTGTTCAGCTCGTGCGGGTTCGCGCCGTACAGCAGGGCGAAATTCCCAAGCACCATCAGCCGCTCGATATGGTGCGAGTAACCGTTTTCCAGGACACGGCGCGTGACATGGCGCAGGCAACGCATCTTCGTGTCGCCCGTCCAGTAGAACGCCGGGAGCGGGCGCGTGTGGTTCAGAGTGTTCGTGGTCTGGTAGTCGCCGGGGAACGATTCCGCCATGTGGTACATGAACTCACGCCACCCGATGATCTGCCGGACGAACCCCTCGACCGAGTTGATCGGAACGTCGCCCCGTTCGTAAGCGGCAACCGCCGCGTCGATGCACTCGCGCGGTGATAAAAGCGACAGGTTGAGCGCGATAGAAAGAAGCGAGTGGAACCCGAAATCGTCGCGCGTGGTCATCGCGTCTTCGTATGCCCCGAAATCACGCAGACAGTATAGGACGAAGAAAGTTAATGCCGCTTCGGCATCGGCACGCGAAACCGGCGACGCGAACCCGTTTACCGCGCCGTACAACCCGAAGGACAGGTGCAGACCGCGCACAACCTCGATGATCTCCTGCGTGATTTCGTCCGGCTCCGCGCGGAACGGTGGGATGGGCGCGTGTTTTTTGGGGAACGGCTTGCGGTTCTGTTTATCGTGGTTCCATTCGCCGCCCGCGGGAAGGTTGCCGACCATCAATATTCCGTTTCGCTTGCGAACGTCGCGGTAATAGTCTTCCATTTTCGGCGACTTGCGCCCCGCGAGCCATGTGGCGAACGATTCCGGCGCGGTGTACCAGAACGGGTCGGGGTGTTCGGCGATGGCGAGACCGGCTTCGCTCAGAAACTTGTGCAAACCGCGCCGGGTCGCCCGCTCGCGGGGGCGCACGAACGCCACGGTTTTCGCGCCATGCGCCGCCGCTGTATCTACCACGGCATCTTTGAACCGGCGATTTTCCTCCTGCCGGACATACTCGACGGCGTATCCCAGCCCGCGCAGTTCGGCGGCGAAGTGCCGCATCGCCGACCAGAGGAGCACGATCTTTTTCGCGTGGTAGGGCTGCCGTTTCACAAAGTCGGCGGACTCGACCATCAACACCACATCGGCACCCGGCACGGCGACAAGCGTTTCGGCGACGTAGGTGTGTGAGAGCTGATCACCGAGGATAAGAATCAGACGCGGTTCGGTGGGCATATCGCACCGTTCAACGAGGGTACCAGGGCACCGGTTCCCGGTGTTGGATGTCGCGGGAGTCGCTTTTCACACCGCCACCGGCGATATCCGGCAAATAGGACGTTTGTCGCTTGACGGAAGCGGTGCGAAAACGGGAATATACGTTCGGAGAAACATTACGCCATGCTCGCGATTCCGTCCCTGCCGTTCTGGAAACAAAGTAAAATCGAAAAGCCGGTGGAACACACGTTCCGCACCGGGAAGCACAAGATCGTGTACGAGACGGTCGGGGAGGGACCATCGCTCCTGCTGGTGCACGGCCTGTCGGGGTCGGGGCGGTGGTGGAAAAACAATCTTCCCGTGCTGTCGAAGTCGTTCACCTGCCATGTCCTGGAGTTGGTCGGCTACGGCGCGAATCGGGCGCTCAAGCCACTCTCGCTGGTCAGTGCGGCGGAGGCGATAGCCGCTTTCATCGCCGCCGAACTGCCGACCGGAAAAACGCATGTCATCGGGCACTCGATGGGGGGGCACATCTGCTCCTACCTCGCGGCGCGGTACCCGGAGCGGGTCGATAGTTTGATCCTCGTGGCGGCGAGCGGCCTGGTGCGCTCGGATGTGGTACGAATGGCATTGCGATTGCCGGTCGCCGGCCATTACTCCCCGCTCGACTTCCTGCCGACCCTCGCGATAGACGCTTTGCGCGCCGGACCGCTGAACCTGTTTCTGTCCACGCTGGACATTCTGGGTAGCGACACGACCGAGATCGTGAAAAACATAACCGCGCCCACTCTGCTCATCTTCGGCGACCGGGACAACCTGGTCCCCCCGGCGACCGGCGAAGCGATGCACCTGCTCATCCCCGGTTCGCACCTGGAAATCATCGAGGGGGCTGGGCACGTGTTGATGTGGGATCACCCTAAAACTTTCAACCGGCTCGTTTTAAATTTTCTGAAGAAAAATATCCCCTCGGATGTAGTAACTTCTCCCGCGGACTGATCGAACAGGGAGCGGTGTAGTGCCATTTTGGCATAACTTAATCTAATGTTAATGTTCGCTTAACCTTCTCTTAAACCTGCGCGGCTATTCTGTTCCCGCGCTTCGTGTAGAATCGGTTTCCCCGGAGGCGCAGTAGAAAGTGAAGTGTTCTCTCATGCGCCCCCTGTATGTTTTACTGGCGATGGTTTTCATCGCTGCGCCGGTCCCTTCGGTACTCGCGCAAGAATCGCCTGCGGCTACGGAAGCTGCTCCGCCTGTCGCACCGAAGCGACGGGGGGGTAACAAGCTGCCTCCCTGCCCCCCGGGCGTGACGCACGTCGAGTGGAGTGAATTGATCAAAACGCCGGTGGGTCCTTTGGGACTCGAATTGACCGATAAGATCAAAACGCTCGACGGCAAGAAAGTGCGTCTGTTGGGCTACATGGTTCAGCGGGACGAGGCCGTTCCGGGAGCCCTCTGGCTTACTCCGTACCCGGTGAACATTGAAGAGAGCGAGGCCGGGTTCGCGGACTTACCCCCGCAAGCCGTGTACGTTCTCATCCCGTACCGTTCTAAGATCATTGCGCCGTACACGCCGCGCCCGCTGCTTCTTACGGGCACACTCTCGGTCGGTCAGCGAGCGGGGGAGGAAAAAGAAGCGACGTCCCTTTTCCGGCTGACTCTGGAGTCGCCCGCGGAGCGCCCGACCCGCGCCAAACCTGCCAGACCCAAAGCGAGCGGTAGACCGCGTCCCGCTAAGACTTCCGCGCCGGAATAGGCGCGCATCCTTGCCGGGTTATTTCCCGGCACTGTCTCATCCCGGCGTTTCCACACGGAACGCCACGTCGAACGAAAAATGATTCGGAGAAACCCAATGCGTATTCTTGCTCAAGCCGCTCTCGTCGCGGCAACGACTATCTCGATCAGCTCTGTCGCGGCAGCCGCGCCGACGATCTCCCGTCTGACCCCGCCGAGCCGCGTCACTGCCGGGTTCGGTTCGACGGGGGCGATCATCTCCCGGTTCCTGCC
>JACMMA010000196.1 GCA_014379275.1 Armatimonadota bacterium
AAGATAAGACTTCCCACAGAGTAGTCTGGTAAGGTCTGGAGTAGACCACTCCGTTATAGGCGCCGCGTGTACGCACGGCAACGTGTTCAGCGAAGGCGTTCTAATCGACCGAGGGCTTGTGAACAATTCTAACTGCGTCCCTTTGTGGATGCTTTTAGACACGTTCTTTGCCGCAAGTTATGACCTTCTATACTTGTATAGGAGTGTCGTAGGCTGGGCGAAGAGGAAAGCACAGTGAAAATCGTCAGGAAATCGGTGAATGGTTTATTCGCTAATGGATATTTCGAGAAGATTGTGCATGATGTAAGGTATCGTTTGTGTGACGCTACAATATGTGATTGGTCTTGAATTTTCTATCCTTCGGGATGGAGTCAAATATCCGCGCCCTTACCGGCGTGGAACCGATTTCTGGTGTCTATTGCGTTGTGGACCCACCCGTTCCCATTCCGAACACGGTCGTGAAACGCTTCTGCGGCGACAATACTGGTGGCACAAGCCTCTGGGAAGATAGCACGGCGCCAGATTATTAGTGAAGAAAGCCCTGCGAACTGTTATGTTCGCGGGGCTTTTTATCCGTCGGGGGGTTCTAGACCCCCGACGGATAAAAAGGGTGCGCTATACGTTTGCACCTAATGCCTCTGCTTCCAGTGTCGCTGATTCCCATTCCTCAAACTTCGCTGTCAGCGTATCTTTTGCCGTTGCGTAGTCTT
The DNA here is from genome assembly GCA_014379275.1 of Armatimonadota bacterium. GTDB lineage: Bacteria > Armatimonadota > Armatimonadia > Armatimonadales > Armatimonadaceae > JACMIU01. The sequence continues at coordinate 711 of JACMMA010000196.1, forward strand.
TCGACAGTTGCAATGCGTGATCAACGCCTTTGGGCGCGGAAAGCGCGGCTTCTATCTCGGCGACTCGTGCCTCGATCTTCGCGATCTCCGATTCGATTGCCGCGACGCGCTTCGCCGCTTTTTGTCGCTCCTTCGATTGCCCGTGTGACGTACCCGGTGATGTGCTCGCGACAATGGGTATGGCGGCTTTCGGCTTGGCTACGGGCTGGGTCGCCTTTGTTGCTTCCTCTTGCCCGGCACGCCATGCGGAGTAGGCACCCCCGAACAGTTCTAATTTCCCGTTTCCGGTCATTGCGAGCGTGGTGTCCGTGGCGGCGTCGAGGAGGGCGCGATCGTGTGACACGACCAGTAGCGTTCCCTTATAACTTTGCAGTGCTTCCGTGAGCGCGTCGCAGGAGTACACGTCCAAATGGTTCGTCGGTTCGTCCAGGATGAGTAGATTCGCGGGTGATAGTACCATAAGTGCCAGGGCGAGTTTGGACCGTTCCCCTCCGGAGAGTGCGCTAATCGGCTTAAAAACGTCCTCGCCCGTAAAAAGAAACTTCGCCAGGTGTGAACGGGCTTCGCCGACGGTCATTCCGGCGCGGTCGTAGAACGTATCGAGTACCGATTCTTCGCCGTCGAAGTCGTCCGCCTCCTGCTTGTGATAGGCGACCGTGACACCGTGACCGACGCGCAAATAGCCGGAGTCCGGCGACTCCTCGCCGACGATCATCTCGACGAGGGTGGATTTGCCGACGCCGTTCGGTCCGACCACCCCGACGCGCATCCCCCGTTCCACCGTGAAATTTGCGTTGTCCAGTATCGCCTTGGTGTCGTAGCGTTTTGTCGCCCGTTCGCAGACGACTACTTCACGCCCGGAGCGCCCGGACGTGTCCACCCGGGCCGCCATCGTTACCTTTTCATCAACGGGGCGTTCGATGCGCTCTAAACGTGCCAGTTGCTTCGCCCGTCCCATCGCGTTCTTGCTGTTCTGACCGGCTTTGTTGCGGCGGATGTATTCTTCCTGACGGGCTATCTCGGCTTGCTGACGTCCATACTCTTCCGTTTGCCGGGCGCGATTCGCGGCTTTGATTTCGCGATACTTCGCAAAGCCGCCGGTGTAGGGGGTGATGGTACGGTGTTCCAGTTCCCAGACCGTCCCGATTACGGTCGTCAAGAACCGCCGGTCGTGCGAGACGACAATCACGGCACCGGGGTACTTTTGCAGGAACCCTTCCAGCCATTCCACGGCGCGGATATCAAGGTGGTTTGTCGGCTCGTCGAGAGCGAGTACGTCTGGCGAAGAGGTTAGTAGTTTCGCCATCGAAAGGCGCGTCTTTTCGCCACCGGAAAGAACCGCCACCGGCTTATCTAGATCGCTCTCGGAAAACCCCATCGCCGTGAGGGCTCCGAATAGGTGGTCGCGTGCCTTATCGCCGCCTAAAAACTCGAAGCGGTCATGCGCGGCGGCGTAGGCTTCGAGGGCGTCGGCGTCCTCAGGGTTTGCCGCCATGCGTTCCTCAGACTCGCGCACCTCGTTCTCCGCATCCGCCAGGGCAGAAAGTGCTGTTTCCGCCTCCGCTCGGACCGTGCGGAATTCATCCAGGACAGAAACCTGCGACAGATAGCCGATGCGAACCCCCCGGGCGAGGGAAACGCTCCCCGTATCCGGCGACTCAAGGCTGAGCAGTATCTTTAAGAGGGTGGTCTTGCCGCCGCCGTTCTTGCCGACGATGCCGATCTTCTCGCCGTGCCCGACGCGGACCGAGATGTTTTCGAGGACGGTTTGTGCTCCGAACCCTTTTCCGAGATTGCTAATAACTACGAGACTCATACAGGGCGATTATATCGGAAGATTCACGCCCGATTACGGCTCGTCGATCATTTCAATCAGCCGCACGTTCCGTAACGGGAAGTACAGATGCCGCACACGCCCCCGGAGGTCCTTGGAGCGAATGAATAGTACCGTCCCATCGAAACCAGAGAAGACGCCTTCATCGCGAGTATGTCCGTCGTTATGACCGATGATCACGACTTTCTTCCCGATCAGGGAAGACAACAGATCCGATCCCGCGCCGTTTTCCGATGAATCTTTTTTCTCGGACATACCGAACATACAAAACCTCCTGCACGTAGAAGAAGACACGGAAGGCTGTCGTGTGGTTGCAAAAAAAGCCCCGCGCACCGTTGCGCAGGGCGTTGCCGTGTTCAGCGGCGGGTTTCTTACGGGAGGATCATTACCCGCACATTGCGTCGCCCGACTGCCATCGCTTCGTGGTGTGAATTGAAAGCGAGGTCGATCCGGTTTCCTTTGATGGCACCCCCCGTGTCGCCCGCGATCGCGTACCCGTAGTTTTCGATGTACATGCGGGTTCCGAGACGGATGAAGCGCGGATCCACCGCGACGACGCCGTACCCGGGTTTCATCCCCGTGCGACAAAGAGCGTTCCACCGTCCGTTACGGTTGGGACCGTACCCGGTCGCGCGCATCGTCAGGACACGCGCCCCGCCCAGCGAACCGCGCGACGCCAGCATGTGTGAGAAGGACGCTCCACGCAAACCCGACAGAATCAGCGCATTCTGTGCCGGTTTGACTTTGTGAGCGGTCATTTTGCGGGCTATCTGTACACCATCTTTGTGAATGACTTTATACGTCGCCACACGTTCGCCATTCACGCCGCCTTTGACCAGCTTGCTTTGCCCATATCGGAGCTTGGGTGTGAGTTTCTTCTTGGTAATGAAGGGAACGACGACCCGCTCTTTGATCATTTCGATCTGGATACGCGTGATAACGAGCGGTTTCATGTCCGCCGTTATCGGAGTCGTCAGTGGAACGGTGCAGCGATCCTGTTTACTGAGCAGAATATTCTCCGCTTGGAACAGTTCGCCGACCGTGGTCGCCGTGGTGTCCACGTTCTTCGTTTCACCGTCCGCCGTGATGATTACACTTCGTTTAGGTGTAGGCAGGATTGCCCCGATGCTCTTTTCCGCGTTCTCCTCAGGAAATGCGGAGCAGACCGCGACCCCGAAACAGGTCGCAAGGGTAAATGAAAGCGCAAGGGTAGCAACGCGGCGCAATGACTGCACCCCATTTGCCACGCCGTGAGCGCGTGTATATAGATTCGGCATGATGCCTCCTAGTACATGACGGGGGATTTCGCCGAAAATGCCGCAAAAAGCGACCGCGGTTACAACGTTTCCGCGAAACCGGCAATCTCCCGTGAGCACACGTAGCAGGTCGGAGTTTCTGTTTCCAACGATTGTATTTGCTAAGTGCGCTTGTGCGTTCCGTTAAGTGGCACCCTGCGCGGGGCGCACAACTCAAGCCGGACGCCGAGCCGTAAGTCAGGAGCGAACGCAATTGTTCGCCGCAGGTCCGATTACCTGCCTTGAAGGTTTCCACGTGCGAGAAAGAAAACGCCGCAACACTGCCGCTGTATTTCCGTCACTGGAAAACTTTCCGCTTTGGCGAGAACCGGGTAAGTATACCATAGGGTTCTGGAAACCCGTCAATGGTATTGGCACAATGTGTGCCAGATCGGTACAGGTTCTGACGACATTGCAACGTTTCTGCTCTAGCAGAGAGGGAAGATAGAATGGAAATGACATCAGACCAGCGGAAAAAGTCCGATTTTGATATAATAGAGTGACGTGAAATGCGTCAAAAAAACACTCCACCCGTGATCACTTGACATTTGTTGAGAGCGATTCGGCATCATTGAAAGGGATGGATAGATGGCATTCGATCCGAAAAAATACTTAATCAATTTGAAGGGCAAGGAATATCTTCCTGTCTCTGCCCGTTTGATCTGGTTCCGGCAAGAGCACCCTGACTGGAGCATCATTACAACGCCGATCGAGATCAACATGGAGAAGAACTTCGCGATTTTCTCCGCGAGCATCATGAACGCGGAAGGCAAAATTATCGCTACCGGCACCAAGATGGAAACCATTAAGGATTTCGGGGACTTCCTGGAAAAGGCAGAAACCGGGTCGGTAGGACGCGCCCTCGCCATGTGCGGTTTCGGCACGCAGTTTGCGCCGGAGTTCTCGGAAGGCAATCGGCTCGCGGACGCGCCGCAAGGGCCGTCCGCCCGCTTCGCGCCGCGACCGAACGGCGCGTCAAACGGGGGCAACTTTAACAACCGCCCCG
>JACMMA010000197.1 GCA_014379275.1 Armatimonadota bacterium
GCGAAGTCGAACATGAACAGGATGTTTTGCAGCGCGACGCGGATAATATCGGGCGAGATCGGCAGGTTCGGGTCGAGCGCGGGCGCGGCATCGCGTTGCTGCTTGAGTTGTTCGCGCTGCGTGCCGACCATCTGTGCCAGTCCCGGCTTATCGTTGCGATACGCGTTAAGTACCTGCGGCAGGAGTTGTGCCATGCCGTCCGGCGGAACGAACGTGCCGCCCCACATCGTGTCGCCGTCCGGGGTCAGGAGGCAGGTGGAGGGCCAGCCGCCCTGGGTGTAGCGGGCGTTCACATCGGGTCGCTTGTCGGTGTCGACTTTGACCGCGATGAACTGGTCGTTGATGTACTGCGCGATCGCGTCGTTCCCGAACGTCTGCTCGTTCATCGCGCGGCACCACTGGCACCACGGGGCTTGCAGGGAAAGGAGTACGGGTTTATCGGCTTTGCGCGCGTCCGCGAAGACATCTTCGCCGAACGCACGCCAGTTGACTTGAGCCATGGGTTGTATCGGTTTCTTTTCGTGTGTATGAAAGCGTTAGGGGAATCGGACGGGGCGCGGCGTGGGTATCTTCCGGCGCGGCGTCCGTTCGCACCGGTCAAGTATACAGCGACGGGGGGCTACGGGGCAATATATGGGGTTCAAAGAGTTACACAGGAGCCCCCCACCCCCAATTCTGGGGGAGACGGGGGGAATGCGGGGGAGGTCGCACAACGGTCGAAGCGAACCTACCGCCCCTTCCCTTCTGGCTCCCCTAGAATTGGGGGTGGGGGCTCCCAGAAGCACAAAGCGGGCGTGTCACCCATGTTTCGGTGACGCGCCCGCTCGTTTTATTCTGCGACTACCGGAACTACTTCGGGAGCAGAACGGTGTCGATGACGTGAATCACGCCGTTGTCCGCCAGAACGTCGGGAGTGACGACGGTCGCGTTGTTGATCTTGACGCCGTTGCTGGCATCGACCGTCAGGTCTTGACCGTTCACGGTGGTCGCGGACTTCATGGACACCACGTCCGCCGCCATCACCTTGCCGGAAACGACGTGATACGTCAGAACCGCCGCCAGTTTCGCCTTGTTTTCCGGCTTCAGGAGATCGTCTACGGTCCCCGCCGGGAGAGCGGCGAACGCCGCGTCGGTCGGTGCGAACACGGTGAACGGTCCCGCGCCCTTGAGAGTTTCCACGAGTCCTGCCGCCTTTACTGCCGCGACAAGGGTTCCGAAAGAACCATTACTAACTGCTACATCTACGATATCAGCCATAAGAATGCCTGCTTTCTATGCACCACGCGGATCTTGATCCGCATTTGCAATAGTAGTGTACCTGTTATAGTGTTAAGACAAAGTTAAGAAAGTGGTAAGAAGAAATTATCTTTTGCCGGCTCTGTGCTTCGCAAACAAAAGCACGGGCGTGGTACCAACCTGGTACCACACCCGCGCCTTGTATTTCTCCGTTAATCTTACTACAGGCAAGTATCGGCTTGGATTGTCCACATGCAAGGAGTGGTCGATCCCCACTTGATCCATTTGCTGTGTCCATCGCCGTAAAGCACGGTGTAGCCGCCCGAATGGCGCGGCGCGGGTTTGTTCGCCGTATCGTCGCGGAAAAGGTCGGTACGGTCGGCGGATTGGATGCCGCGCATCGAGTTACCGTTGCCGCGCGGGTCGTTCGTGCTTCCCGTCACGGCATCGAACAGATGAATCGTCCCCGCGACATCGGCGACATCGTTCTCGCTGACGACGTCATACGCGTTCGGCGATGTGGGAGTCGGGCTGGTTTCTCGGGTGACGTACAGTCCGGCGAAGCCACTCTTAGGCGAATTCGTCCCCTGGAAACCGGTCGCGTAGGTGTTTACCCGCCCCCAACCGTTCGTGGCACCGGACGTGTTCGGGACGGTGTTGCGGGTGAACGACAACCGCTTCACCAAATCGAACCCGAGGGTGGAACCGTCACCGCCCGTACTGAACGAAGCGTACTGCGAGTCCGTGATACCCACATACTTCTTGGCGGACCGTGTCCCCGCGGCGGGGCTGGGCGTGCCACCGTAACGGGAGACCCAACCGGTCGGCTTGTTCGTACCCGCCTGGATGTACTCGGCGTCTAGCGTGTACGTGGTTTCGTCCGCCGACGGACAAACGAAAACTTCGGCACTCTTCACGTAAGGATAAACCAGGCTCGGCCAGGAGGTTTCGGGACCGCTGATAGGACCGAGTGCCCCCGGAGGGTAAACGCCGTCATAGTCCTGTACGTACTGAACGATGGCAAGACCGAGTTGCTTGCCGTTCGATAAACAGGCGGCTTGCCGGGCTTTGGCGCGGGCCTGGGCGAAGACGGGGAAAAGGATCGCGGCGAGGATGGCGATTATCGCGATAACGACGAGCAGTTCGATCAGCGTGAAGCCGTTACGCACGGCGCGGCGGTTGGCAGAGTTCAACATGGTTTTCAGTTTCCTTTGTAGTGTGACCCACAGATGTACTGTGTTACACCGTATCAGTCGCCTCTCAAACTTCCGTATTGGCGACCAAAGGAACGTTCTGATGTCCATGAGACTCGATGAAAACTCTATTTGTCGCTGCGCAAGCAGAAACATCCACGCATCAGAAGACGGGCACGTTCGTTATGAATTTGTCAATTGTCGGCAAGTCTACGTCACGTCAGAAGCAACGGAGGGACCCGACACGCTAGAATATCACAACTCCTCCTACGCTATGTTAAATTTATGTTAAGAGAAGGTTAAATATTAAGAAAAGATTAACCGAGCAGGCGTACAGGGGAATGGTGAGACACGGAAACAGCATGGGCGCGTCACCCTGCGATGACGCGCCCATGCCACTGGAAATCTGACGGATTTAGTTCTTATACAGGTTCCACATCGGATAATCTTTGCTCAGAGCGCCTTTGTCATAAGCGGGGTTCGCGAACGAGTTGCCCCCGCCGAAGGTCAACTTCATCGGGTATTCGTTGTTTTTCTCCGGGCAGTTGTTCAAGAACGTTTTGTGGTTCATCCATTTCGCGTGCCCATCGGCATACGCGATGTTCAACCCGCCGCTGTGAGGAACGCCGATACGATCAACCTTATAAGGAGAAAGGTCGAACCCCGGCATCGCAGTGTTCGCCGTACCCATCGGGACTCCGTAAAAGATCTGATACCAGTAGTTCTTCGAGGCCATGGGGTACGAGGTGACCGTCGTTGTTGGCCCGACGGTCGGGTCGACGTCCGCGGTCGGGATGAAATAGTTACGTCCTTCCATGAACAATAGCGTGTCCGCAGTGCTCCGGACTCCCCCCTCGGTGCCGCCCGCCCACGACTCGCGGAACTGTCCAGGGCCGGTGTAAATCCCGCCACTCGAAGTAAACTGGTTGGTAGCACCACCGAGCGAGAGATTCAGCAGATAACCGTTTCGAACCTGCGAACTTAGTGTCCAAAGGTCCTGCTCCGATTGATTTTGATCACCGAGCGGGCGGGAAGGGCAGAAGAGAATATCGGTGTTTTTGGTGTACGGATAAAGCCAAACCCACCAGTGAAAGTGGTTGATGCGGTTGCAGTTTGAGCCTGTGGCGGTGCCGGGCGCACCAGGGATCGGGCAAGCAGGTCCAAAGTAGTCTGCGCGCGGGTAAGTCTCGTCGTAGTCAATGGTGTACTGAACCATGGCCAGCCCGAGTTGCTTAATGTTAGAAAGGCAGGAGGTTTGTCGGGCTTTATCTCTCGCTTGAGCGAAGACGGGGAAGAGA
>JACMMA010000198.1 GCA_014379275.1 Armatimonadota bacterium
AACAAAACAAACGGGAAATGGCTCGCATGCACGCCGTCCTCAAGAATGTCGCGCCGAAATTGCCGGTGTATCTCAACGACCGTGCAAGCTCCTACACATCTCCCAACAGCTCCTGGTACGTGCGCTGGGCGCAGGCAGATCGGATCGCAGTTTGTCCTGTCCACCATGTCGAAAGCGGGCACCGGGAAGTGGCACTCGCCGTGTCGCCGGAAGCACTCCTTAACCAATGGGGTTGGAGCGGCCAGCCATCTGACTTCGCGAACGCCGTCGCCACTACGGTCGGCAAATCGCGAAAATGGAACGGCATGGTGGTCGATTGTTCGTATCTGTCGCCGTCCGATACGTTACGTATGCTGAGTGGCATCGCGGATACGAAGTAACGTGAATCCGGGCTAACCAGGACCGGTACATCACTTGTTAGCGTCGTTCGTTTCCACTATTCGGGGGTTTTGACCCACGGGTAAAAGCCCCGAGAGACACGGAGTTATTGTCAATACTAGGATGAGTCAACGAAATGTTATCGGTTCGTTTCGCAATAGTAGTCAGTTGTTGGTCGCTGTCTTGCCTGCCTGTCCTTGCGCAAGGGGTATCCTCAGCAAAGGAAGCCGGGCAAACCGTCCCCTCAAAAGCGGTGTCTCTGCTCGACCTGCTCCGTTATGACGCCAAACAGCAGGGACCGCTGCTTTTCGTCGCGGCTGACCGGATGCCTCTCGCGGTGGAAGGAGGTGCCGGGGCGAAGGTTCGGAAAGAGTTGGCAGGGAAAATACTCCCTCGATTCTCGGAGGACATTGGACGGCGTGTGCTCGCTGTCGGAGCGCTGACGGCGTTGGTGCCGCGGCATATGGGGGTGATCGTGACGAATCCCAGCAAGGCGGACCCGTACGCCGATATGTCCGGCGAGGAGCGGCTTCAAGTACTGTTCTCGCTGTGGACTCACGAACAGTGGGCAAAAGCAGGCAGTGATACGGGTATCGGCATCGGCGACCTGACCGAGGAACAGCGTCCGCTCTGGTTGGGCATCTTCCCGGCGGAAACGATCCCGCTGAAAAAGTACGAGGTCGTCGTCCATTCGGAGCACGGCGAGATTTTCAAAGCGAGTGGCGATCCCGATTCTGTTCCCACCAGTACGATCCGGTTCCGCGTTTCGCGCCGTACCACCGTCGGGTTCTACGCTGCAGACAGGCAGACCATGCATCAGTCGAATATCGGCAACGGAAACGGCATGCGCAGCACAGAGCCGGACGGCACCGTGATGCGGCAGGAGTTGGAGATCCCGGACGGCTACAGCATGGCGACTCTGAGCAAGGAGTCGACCTACGGGGTGAAACTGTTTCCCACAGTGCCGAGCCGCGCCAAGCCGGGACAACTGGATATGGATTCCCCCGTGCTCCAGGTTTTGGTCCGCCTCGATAACTCGGTGACTACGGTACAGGAACTGCTGAAGAAGGTCGCCCTGGCGACGCGCCTCGACATCGTCGCCGACAAGCGGTACGGGGTTCTGCCGGTCGCGATCCGCACGGGAAACGCAGGGGAATCCGTACCGGCGGGCGATCTCCTGAAGGGGATCACCCGCTCCGTGAACGGGACATTTCGCCGGATCGTCGGCACGGACGGTGCCGCCCTATATCTTCTGACTGATGACGTTATCGGGTATGGGACGCGGCTTGCCCACCTGAGCGACTGGGCGCGAAAACCTTTTCATGACCGGGGAAGAGCGTTAGATAAAGCGAGGAAAAACGCCGCCGTGAACAATCCGCTAACGGCGATTCATTTCCGCAAGGAAGACCCGCTCGCCCTGCCGGAGAACCTGCGCGAGAAGACTGTCGGTAGCTATCCGGGTGTGGAAATGCCATTATCCGAGCTCCCCCCCGCCCTCCGCAAAGCGGCTACTGGGGCGGCGAACGGTTTTCGCAAAGGGCGTGACCCCGTCCCGGTACTGACGGACAAAGTATCGCTCGGGGCGGAATTACGGTACGAATGGGTTGTGCCAGACGGTCGCGCGTTCGGGGCAGTATTCAACGGCGGTTTGCATAGTTTTATGGCGGCACTCGCGCCGCAGACGGGGGGACCCACCGCGCCACCGCCCACTACCACTCCCGTCGCGCTGGAAAAGATGCCGACCGCTCTGAAACGCCGCATAGTGATCCTGCCGCTCCCCGCGACCCGAACCGAGACGGAGGCTGCCATCGCCCGGTTAAAGCGGAAAGGGTTCAACGAAGCGTGGTTCCAACTCCCTTTCACCGACGCGGTAGAGCGGACACGGGAAACCGTCGCGCTCGGGAGGACGGCGGGCATTCGCATCGGCGTGACTGTCGGGTGGCTACAAAAGCGCGAGGCAAACCCTGATGCCCCGGACGAGATCGACGTCCAGGGTGAAACAGGGGAGCGTTGGGGCATAGAGACGTTAAGTTTTTTGCTCGCGAATCAACCGGAGTCGCACCCTTTTTACCGCGACGTTCTCGTCCCCCGGTATATCGACTGGGTGATACCGGCGGACGAACGCCCGCTGGATGTCGCCGCGAAAGTCGCCGCCGTGCCGGGACTCGACGCGCTGGTGCTCGAAAACACCGTCGCGCCGGGATACGGGGGGTGGGCGGCATATGGCGACGGCTTGCGCGAGCGGGTGCGTTTCGGTTACCACGACGACCTGCGTGTCGCTTGCATCCGTGCTCTGGGCTTCGACCTGGTGGACGTGGGAGACCGCGTCCTATACGGAGCGACCGGTAACCCGGACACGCTGATCCGCGACGACCGGAATGAATTGCAAAAGGAGCTGGCATTGTTCCGTTTGAGCCGCAATAAAGCGTATCTGGCGAAGGTATTCGAGCGGCTGACCGGTGCCGGGCGTCCCGCCCCGGTTTATCTGAGCGACCGGAACATAGATGGTACTGCGTTTCCGTTCTACGTTCGGTGGGAGAGGGCGGAGCGCATCCCCGCAGCTGATAGGGACAACGATGAGGAGAAATCGCGGAAGGAGGCGTTCCGCTGTTCGCCGGATTCGCTGTTCGTGGTACCGTCACCCACCAGCCACGATGAACTATCTTTCTTCGCCACCGCATGGAAAGAGCGGGGGGTGCAAGCGTTAAAGTGGGGCGGGATGGCTTATCGCATCGAACGAAAGGACCCGGATTCGGTGCGCGAGGTGTTAGAGTTGCTACCCGATGACGCTATCCCGTAACCATCAGAGTCAGCGCGGCGTTTACTTCACCGTGATTACACCGAGATTTTCGCGGGTTGTTTCTTGCCTACTGTTCGGACTGTTGGCGGTAGGGACGCCCTGCTTCGCGCAAGACGGTGTCGTCCCACCATCTGCCCCGCAAAAGGAGCCGAAGAAACGGATCATCGATCTCGTTCGGTATGACCCGCGTACACAGGGTCCCCTTTTGTTGGTCGTGCCGAGGAATGTATCGGCGGAGTACGATGATGCGGACAGGGCGGCATACTCCGAAAAGTGGTCCGCCGGAGTGACGCTGTCGCGGTTCGGCGAGATCATGGCGTGCCGCACGTTGACGGACGGGAACCTGACTGCGCTTGTGCCGCGCACTATGACGACCATTGTGAGCGACCCGCCAGACCCGGACCCGACGGCGGGGATGCAAGCGGAGGAGCGGTTTCGGCTGTTGCTCGGCACGCTCACCCCGGCGCAGTGGCAGATCATGGGGGGAAGCACGGGCATCGGGACGGGCGACCTGACCGACGAGCAAAAGCCGCTCTTCGCTGGTCTGTTCCCCGCCGAAGGGTTGACAGTCGCGACGATGGAGGAACGTGCCAACGATGACCAGCCCGGTCAAACGTTCTGGGCGGACACGGGCGAGAGCAACACCGTCCCGGTGCGCGGGGTCCGGTTGCGGGTGCGACGGCAGGTGCTGGTAGAGTTCCTTGACCCCAAAGACGGTTCGAGGAACGCGTCGTCGACGCCCGGCGAACGCGAGGACCGATACCGATTCCGAACGCCGGAAGGCGAGGAGCGGAGCGTCGGGGTCACCAACGACTGGCAACTGCTCGCCGTTCCCCCCGATGACGCCGACGGTACCCGGATCGCTTTCGGGCAGACCGTGGTACGCGTCGAGCAGAATCGTGCCAAGCCGAGTGATCTGCCGGTGGACGCACCGGCTTTCGGGATTGGGATGCGCTTAGACGGCTCGGAAAAAACCGTGGGCGAACTGCTCAGTCGTTGCGCGAAAGAAACGCGGATGCCCCTCGTCGCCGACAAACGCCTCGCCGCGTTGCCGCTCGCGTGGCGCGTCGCGCCGGGAGGGCAGACCGCGTCCGTAGCGAGCGTATTGCGGCTGTTGTGCCGCTCCGTCACCGGGACGTTTCGACGCCTCGATTTACCGAACGGCGCACAAACGGTCTACCTTCTCACCGACGACCGCGAGGGGTACGGGACTCGGCTCGCCCGGTTGTATCGCTGGGGGCAACGCGCCGAAGATGCGCGGGATGCGTTGCTCCGCAAGGCGAAAACGAACGCGGCGAAGGGCGATCCCCTCTCGCATGTCCAATTCGCGCCGGACGATCCGATGGCACTTCCGCCCGCTCTCGATGCGTCGCTGGAAACCGCTTACCGCACGACGGACGCGGGCGGCATTCCCGTCCCCCCCGCCGAACTGCCCCCCGCGCTCCGCGACGCCGTCGCGAAGTCGGTCCGATGGTGGAAGGATTATGGTCGTGATGTGAACGTCGGCAATATGCGGATCGGGGCGACGCTCACCTGTGATTACGTCCTGCCGGACGGCCGGGCGTTCGAAGCCATGTGGGGACGCTACTCCCAGACCGACTACCTGCGTTCGGTGGCGAAGACCAAGCCGGTGGCTACGGTCGCGCCGGTAAAGCCAACCCCCGCCCCCGCACCGCCCGTGCCGCGTAGCACACCGCGCCGCGTCTGCGTGTTGCCGCTCCCGGACGGCGACGGGTTGAAACCGCTCCTCGTGCTCGCCCGCCGCAAGGGTTTTACCGAGGTATTGTTCCGGGTTTCGCTGTACGATGCCCGGACGCCCGACCGACTGAAGAGAGCAGTCGCACTCGGTAAATCCCTTGGCATACCGGTGGGCGCGTCGGCACCGTGGCTGAAACGCGGCGCGGGCGAGAGCATGGGAATCGAGGACGTCAACGTGTCGGGTGAAACCGGCAGGCGGTGGATTGCGGATGAGATGAGCCGGATGACCAGGCAGACGAACGAAATGGGAGCGGAACTCGGCGTCCCGGTCACGCTCGACAAACAGACGGATCGTATGTTCGCCCTGGCCGGTGCGTATCTTGGCGATTGGATCGTGCCCGACGCGCGGATCGCCCGCGAACCGTTGTCGGCGGTGCTCTCGGTGACGGATCTGTCGGCGTTCGTGCTCACCGACACCGCCGCGCCTGGCTGGGACCGGGAAATGACCGATTCCAACGACAGCCTGCCCGGTGCATTGCTCGGTTGCACCCCCGCGACGCGCATCGCCTGTATCCGTAGCCAGGGGTTCGACCCCGTTGACGTGTACGACGCGTCGCTCCGCCCCCCCTTCACCGTACCGGAACTGCACTTCGGTCCCGAAAACCTGACCGGTCCGATGACCGCCTTCCGCGTCGGCGAGAACCGCCGCGAACTCGCCGCGTTGCTGGGACCAGTCGCGGGCCGGGCCGTTCCGGTGTACGTCGAGGAGTACAAGCCGTTTATATCCGGGATAGGGGCGGGATACATACGCCACCGCGAAGACGCGACCAGTTCCTCCGAAACGCTCGCCGTGTACCGCCCGTTTATGGAGTATGAGCCGTCGGCAATCACGGCCGCGCTCGCCGCCTTCGCCCGGACCGCGCCGAAAACGGGGTTCGTCGCCGATTTCGGTCGCGATTCGGTCGCCGACGCGACGCGGTGCCTGAACGCCCTCGCAGACAAGTAGGGTAGCGATGTGCCGCTGTCCGTGGAGGACCGACAAAAAACTCCTTCAACAGCGCGATTTCGGGGAACACTGCCTTATGCTTCTACGTGATGTTGAGTGCGCCCGTCTTCTGGTGCTGACAATCGCTGGTTCGTCGGCCTGTTGCTCACCCGTCCTCGCCCAAAACCCGCCGCGCAAATCCGGGGAAGTGACGAAGCACTCCGGCGATATGCGCCCGATGCTCGATCTGCTCCGGTACGACCCGAAACGGCAAGGTCCGCTCCTTTGTGTCCTCCAGAAAGGAGTCCTGCTGGAATATGACGACGGGGGCGAAAAGCACGCGAAACAGACCGCGGAAAGGAAAACGCCCGCGCAGTTCGCCGAGGCGGTCGGACTACGAGCATTGGTGGTCGGCGACATCACCGCCATCGTCCCGCGCACGATGAAAGAGATTGTGAAGAACCCCGGCAAGCCCGATCCCTACGCTGGGATGCAGTTCGCGCAACGCTTTACCCTGCTACTGGCGGCGTTGACAAAGGACCAGTGGAAGCAAGTCGGAAGCGAAAACGGGATCGGCTTGAGTGATCTGACCCGCGAACAACGTTCCCTGTTTGCGGGCATCTGGCGCAGCGACGCCCTTAAACTACAAAAAATACGCATCCCGGCGGAAGCAGGCGAGGTTCTCGACGTCGGGGAGCCCGACCTGATACCGGTCTCCGAGGTCCGATTCCGCTTGTCGCGACGTCTCACGGTCCGTTTGCAAAGCGTCGCCGGGGGTTCCGCAGGCTCGTATCAGCCTTACCCGAAGAAAAACAGACCGGCGAAGGAGCGTGAACGTGAAGCCGACGGGTCCACTATTTCCCAGGTAGTGCGCATGACAACGGATTCCCGAGACGCCGACGAACCGGGGAGCGTTTCGGCGTTCGGTGTCCCCATCATCGTTACATCCCCGAACCGGCTTAAGCCCGGACATCTCGCGCTCGACGCCCCCGCAGTAAACCGGCCGATGCGCCTCGACGGGTCGCGCAAGACCGTGGGTGAACTGCTCGAATCCGTCGGCGATGTGACGCGCCTGCGACTCGTCACCGACAAGCGTATCGCCTCGCTACCGGTCGGCTGCCGTGTGGCACCAGGCGGGCAGGTAGTTTCGACCGGCGACGTTCTCAAGGCGTTATGCCGCTCGCTCACCGGGACGTTCCGCCGTCTCGATGGTCCGAATGGTGCGGTGATTTATTTGCTCACTGACGACGTGGAAGGAATCGGGACGCGGTTCGCTCGGCTCGAACGCTGGGCGCAGGAACCGTCGCAACAACGCAATCGGATCAATCAAAAGGCGTTGGACGATTGCGGCGAGGCTGACCCCCTTTCCGCACTGGGCTTTCTCCCGAGCAACGACTTCGGTCTGCCCGAGGAGCAGTTGAAAAAAATGGACGATTCGTACCGGGGGGGAGGATGGGGGAACGATCCAACATTCCCTGTGAGCGAGTTGACTCCCGAATTGCGCGAGGATTTCATGCGGTCTGCGAGTGCCTTCAACCGGGGAGATCGTCAACCCATACGTACCGATGTCGTTGGTTTAGAATCTCAACTCCAGCACGACTGGATTCTTCCCAATGGACGGGCGTACCCCGCGCAGTTCAACGAATTCGTCAATTACGGCTTGTTGCGTAGTATCGCGGCCCCCTCCTCCCACCGCGCCAAGCCGCGCGACACGCTCACTTACAAGAACCCGGCACCGACGGTACTCCCGCCCGCTTTGAAACGTCGTGTCTTGGTTGCGCAACTGCCCGAGACCGCGAGTCAGACCCGGTCACTTTTCGCCCTTCTACGCCGGAAAGGGTTTACGGAGGCGTGGCTCTCGGTAGCGAACAGTGACGCGGCGACGCTGGCTCGGTTCCGAGAAGCCGTAACCCTCGGCGGGGAAACGAAAACACGTGTCGGCGTCGTGATTCCCTGGCTTCTGAAAGAGGATGCTGGGGCGGGTTCCGTGCCGGAGATCAACATACTGGGCGAGAACGGCACCGCCGTCTACGAGGAGGTTATACGAAGCGTCGCCGGTAGGGAAGGTGTGGAAACGCTACGCCATCACTACGCCAACAGATATATGGGTTGGGTGGTACCAGGTAGTCAGAATATACCGAGCGTCGTGCGACGGGTCGCGCCTTTCCTGCGACTCGCCGGTCTTTCCGCCGTGGTGTTTACGAATTCGGCGGCACCGGGCTATACGGGCTATCGCGGAGACTCCGCATTCGGCGACGGCTACAATATAGGAGATAGGTTTGGCTATAGTGCGCAGACCCGCTTCCGATGTGTGATCGAAAACGGGTTCGACCCGGTAGATGCTGTATCGGGCTATTACCTACTCGGTGTTTCGGCGGATCTGCCTTTCTTTCCACAACGTGATCTGCCGAAGCCTCTCGCGGAGTTCCGCCGCGCCCAGAACAGGGCGCACCTCGCACGGATCTACGAAGCGATCCGGGTCGAGTTTCCTAATTCTCCCCTGCATCTGCTCGACAGCGGCCATGAAATGTTCGATTTTTACGCCCGATGGGAAAAACCAAGCGGCGCACTGGAACCGGAAAAGGGGTACGTGTGGGAAGCCAAACAGCTACGTGGCATGGCATCGCGTTTCCCGTTTCCACCCGTGATCGGTCTGCAGGGAATTCGCCCCGAACACGGAAGCGCTTATTTCTGGAATACCTGGCACGATACCGCCGAAGAAACCGCGAAGAGTTGGGGCGGTCTCGCGCTGAACCTGCCAACCGACCATCTGGCGGACGTGATCGCGCTACTGGAAAAATTTCCTGACGACACGCCTCCTCCGCAATAGCTCGTTAACCGGGATTACTAGCACGGCGGATACTCACGTACAGCCGGAAAATTCATGGCGTCAGGGCGGTTTCGGGAAATAATCGGGCATATTACATCCCGGCTTTAATTTATGTCGCCTCTTTACGTCGAAGGTGGCTGTCGCATCGGTATATTGCTTGCCGGTAGCCGCCCAGAATACGCCGACCAAACTGTGCGGCGACCTAGCCGCATTTCTCGACATGTTGCCCGACGATATACGGCTTCTGAAGTAGTCGGCAAAATTACCTGCCAAGCCGCACGTCCTCCCCGAAATTTTTACGCCGTTGACGCGATTTCGGGGAATAATGAGTCATGTTGCCTCCGAACGCCACTTTCTCGCGCCGTGTGACACTCACCGTTGCCTTCATTATGGCATTTTCCGCGCCGGTTTTCGCCCAGAGCGCATCGGGCGACGCCGGAACTATGGCGAAACCCGTTCCGCAGAAACGCCTAATCCTCGACTTGCTGCGCCATGATCCGAAACGCCGCGGCCCGTTGCTTTTTGTCGCGCAATACAACTGGCAACTGGAATATGACGAGAAGGACGAGTGGAGCATGAAGGCGGCGGCGACAGGAATGACACCCGCGCAGTTCGCCGAACGGACGGGACGGCGCGCAATTACGGTCGGCGATATTACCGCGTTCGTGCCGCCCCGGATGTCAGAGTTCGTTAAGAGCCCGGCGAAACCCGACCCCTACGCCGGGTTGCATTTCGACCAACGATTCGTCCAGGTGCTGGGTTCGCTCAGCCGTGCGCAATGGAAGCAAGCCGGTAGTGCGAATGGCATCGGTGTAAGCGATCTCACCGAGGAGCAACGCGCCCTGTTCGCCGGTCTCTGGCGGAATGAGCCGGTCAAAATCCGCACGGTTAAAACACGACAGAGCAGTGACTCCTCCGAGGATGAAACCGAGTCGTTCGCGGTTTCCCAGGTGCGATTCCGTCTGTCGCGGCGCGTCTCGCTCCGTTTGCGGGCGGTCGACTCGGAAACCGGCTATCTTTATAAACTGGGAAGCGGGGAGGAGCAACGCAAAGGGGAGTTGCAGGGCGACGGTTCGTTTCTCCGACAGGAAATCGTGACCCCAATCGAATACCAGGATGCCGGTAGCCCCCAGGGCGCGTCTGCATTCGGCGTGCCTGTCATCGTTTCCGTGCCCAATCGACTGAAAAGTGGGCAACTGCCTCTTGAAGCCCCCGCTCTGAATATCGGGATGCGCCTCGACGGCTCTCACAGGACCGTGGGGGAACTGATCGCCGCCGTTTCCAAAGCGACCCGGTTTCGCCTCGTCGCCGATACGCGTCTCGCTTCCCTCCCTATCGGCTACCGTCTAACACCGGGCGGACAGGTGGTGTCCACCGGCGACATCCTCAAAGCGTTGTGCCGCTCCGTCACCGGCACGTTTCGCCGCCTCGACGGTCCGGGCGGCACTACCGTATATCTGCTCACCGATGACGTCGAAGGGATCGGCACGCGTTTCGCGCGCCTCGACCGGTGGGCGGAAAAGGCGGCGAAACAACGCTCTGACATTCACCTCAAGGCGATCAACGATTGCTCGGAGAAAGAACCGCTCGATGCACTGGGTTTCGCGCCGGGTTATGCCCATGCACTTTCCCCCGACCAGATGCGAGTACTCGACGATTCGTATCGGTCGCAGGACTGGGCGAGGAACCTGACGGTCCCGGCGAGTAAATTATCCCCGGCCTTGCAGGAGGAGTTCAAAAACGGACTGGAATCATGGAGTAAGTGGGACACCAAAGTGACGCTACGTAACGATGCCGTGGGTGTGGACACCGATTTTCATTGCGACTGGGTCTTGCCAGGCGGGCGCACCATTCCGGCACAATTCAACGGGGAATTGGATTATGGTTTCCTGCGTCAGATAGCGGCACCCCGGTCCGGCCAGACCGGAGCTTCGAGTAAGCGTGCGTACAAGAACCCGCTTCCGACGGGCTTCCCGCCGCTACTGAAATGTCGCATCTTGACGGCACAACTCCCCGATACCGAGGAGGAAACCCGCACTCTTTTCGGCCTGTTGGCTAGAAAAGGTTTCCGTGAAACCTGGCTACGTGTCGGGGACAGCGACCCGGCGACACGGGAGCGGCTGGAAAAAGCCGTCTCACTCGGCAAGGCAGCAAAGATACGCGTCGGCGTCATCATCCCGTGGCTCCTCAAAGAGGACAAAGAGGCGAAATCTGACCCGGATGTGAATATACTCGGCGAAACCGGGAACGCGTTGTTCGATGCCCGTCTCCAGGGGATCACCGATAAAGACAGAACGGAAAAGCAACGTCCATTTCATTCGGACCGCGAAGCCGGTTGGGTCGTTCTGGATTCACAGGATATAGCAGGTGTCGTGCGACGCGTCTCACCTTTCGTGAAACTCGCCGACCTTTCTGCGGTAGTATTTACCAACACCGCGGCACCGGGATACGACAGTTCCAGGGGGAATGGAAGTTCGCAAGGGATCCGGATGCTTATGGGCTACAACGCGCCCTTGCGCTTCCGGTGTGTGATGGAGAAAGGTTTCGACCCGGTGGATGTCGTTGGCTATTCCTACAACCTTGGTTTCTCGCCCGAGATGCCTTTTTTTCGCCCCAGTGACATGGCAAAACTCCTCGCCGAGTTTCGCCGCGCGCAAAACAGGTCGCACCTCGCGCGAATACACGACGCGCTACAGGGCAGTTTCCCGCAAACACCACTCTATATACACGCCACCACGGAAACGTTCGGGTTGTTCGCGTTCTACGGTCGCTGGGCGAAGACGGACGGTTTCGCGGAACCCGAGGATCGGTACCTGTCGAAGGTTGAGCAGATGCGCGTTCCGGCATTTCGCGCCTTTGCCACCCCTGTGTTCGCTCTCCAAGGGGTGCAAAGCGAGTTCATGCAGGGATACTTCTGGAACGCCTGGCACGACGCTACACAAGAAGCTACCAAAGGTTGGGGCGGTTTCGCACTGGACATGCTTGCGGAGTCGTCCGGCGATCCGGATGCGCTACTGAAAAAGTTGCCGGACGACATGACGCTTCCGAACTAGCCTACAGCACCGCCAACCCGCCGTCGGGGGCAATGTTCGCTCCTGTGATGAAATCAGCCAAAGGTGAGGCGAAGAACAGCACCGCTTTCGCGACATCGTCCGGGGTAGCGAGGCGGCGGAGCGGCGTCCGGTCCCGCACGGCGTTTTTCAGTTCCTCCGGTAGAGACTGCGAAAACTCGGTCAGTGCCATCCCCGGTGAAACGGCGTTCACCGTGATACCGTCCGGTCCGACTTCGCGGGCGAGGGTGCGCGTGAATGCCAGAACGGCAGATTTCGCCATCGCGTGGGCACCGTAGGTGGGAGCTGGTCGCTGCAAAAGAGTCGCCGAGAGACTGACGACTCGGCCGTGCTTCTGTGCCAGCAGATGCGGCAGTGCGGCACGGGTCAAAACAAAAACCGGCTTGACCACGGCTTCCCACTCATCGTTGATCTCGTCCCACGTGTGCTCGGCGAGGTTTTTGAGCGGTCCGAAGCCCGCCGCGTTGTTGACCAGAATATCGAGTCCGCCGAGGGCGTCTCGGGTTTCGTCGATCAGCCGCGTTGCCTGGACTTCGTCGGTAAGATCGGCCTGCACAACGAATGCCGTCCCTCCCGTACCCCGGATCATCTCTGCCGTTTTTTCCGCGCCCTCGCGCGAGCCGCGGTAATGCACCGCGACCGACGCCCCCTCCGCCGCGAGGAGTCGCGCGATCTCGACACCGATCCCGCGCCCCGCGCCTGTGACTAAAGCCTTCGCACCCATGAGTAATTCTGCCATGCGGTCATTGTGGCACAAACAACGCGGCGGAGCGACCATTAAAGTTCGCAACCATGACAGTACGTCAGCGGAAAAATATTTAACCCGTTCTTAACGTCCGCTTAACCTTCCGCACCAAAAGTCGTGTTACACTCCATCAAATCACTTTTGGTTCCCCCGACAGTATTTCTGGTTCGCGGAATCATTTTGCTTCGTGATTAAAGGATCTAAACTATGTACCTTTCTGGGTCATCCGCCCCCGTCCGACGCGCCTTCACGCTGATTGAACTCCTAGTAGTTATCGCTATTATCGCTATTCTTGCTGCGATATTGTTTCCCGTTTTCGCGCAAGCTCGCGCAAAAGGGCGACAGACCGCCTGCCTTTCCAACATGAAGCAGTTTGGCAACGCTTTCATGATGTACGCGCAGGA
>JACMMA010000019.1 GCA_014379275.1 Armatimonadota bacterium
GGATTTCGTGGTCGGGTGCGGGATGCTGGTGCGGCGCGACGTTTGGGAGACAGTCGGTTTTTTCGATGAGCGATTTTTCCTGTATTACGAGGACTCCGATCTGTGTTTTCGGGCGGCGCGGGCGGGCTACTGGTGCGTCACCGTCCCGTCGGTGCGGCTGTATCACCGTGTTTCCCGCTCGACCAGCGCGGACTCCGAGCAAACACTGTATTACATGCGTCGCAACGCGCTTCTATTTCTACAAAAAAACGGGAGTTTTGCGGGACGTGCTGCCGCGCTTGCGGACGACGTACGGCTTTTGTGCGTATGGAAAGGGAAGGGTGACACGCGCCGCACCCGTATTCTCGCAATGGCTGTCGGGGATTATTTCGCGCGGCGGTTCGGCAGGAAAAACGCCCCTTTTCGGTGAAATTACGTCGGGCTTCAGGGCGGGCGATCTTTTCGCCCGTTTCAACAACGATTATGGCAACAACAAACGGAATGGATTTACATCCTGACATCGCGGAAGTGCGGATCACGGCGGGCGAGATCGCGGAGCGCGTGCGCGTCCTCGGGCGGCAGATTTCGCGCGACTACGAGGGTAAAGACCTGGTACTGGTAGGCATTTTGACCGGGGCGACCCTGTTTCTCGCCGATCTGGTGCGTGCGATGGACATTCCGCTATCGTTCGACTTCGTCGCCGTCGGCTCGTACGGCGAAGGCACGAAAGCATCCGGCGTCGTGCGCATCATGAAGGATCTGGAAGAGCCGGTGGAATCGCGTCACGTCCTGGTGATCGAGGACGTGATGAACGAGAAGCTGTCGCTCCGCCTGCGGTACCTGCTCGAAAACCTGCGCTCGCGCCGCGCCGCCTCGGTGCGTGTTTGCACTCTGCTGGACAAAACCCCGCCCGAAAAGCACGACGAAGCCG
Source organism: Armatimonadota bacterium (assembly GCA_014379275.1). Taxonomy (GTDB): domain Bacteria; phylum Armatimonadota; class Armatimonadia; order Armatimonadales; family Armatimonadaceae; genus JACMIU01. The sequence goes on from JACMMA010000019.1 coordinate 911, forward strand.
CCGCACTCGCCGATTACCGGGGCTTCGAGATGCCGGAGGAGTACCTCGTCGGCTACGGACTCGACTACACCGGCAAGTACCGCTCGCTCCCGTACATAGGCGTGCTCAAACCGGTCGTGTTCGGCGGCTAAGGCTTTATCTTTGCCCAGGGGATCAGGCCGGTGACAGATAGGACAAACTTTATGCTTATAGTCTCGTGCTCATTGCCTGACAGCGGCACCTAATTGACGTAGCGTCTGGAATACCCTGCCATGAGCGATACAGATTACGATCCGGTCGGATGCGCCGAATTAATTGAGCGAATCAAGGCTTCTTTCAGCGGACTTTCTATACCCGGAAGAGAAAACATTATTACAAACCTGTATTGGGCAGGGCGTATGGACATGGAGCGGCGCGGCACGATCATAGGTCTAAATGGGAAGGCGTGGCAGAGTGTGGACCGGAACGACATCGTCGGGCACGCCTCTGCGCTACCGACCCTCACTCCGGAAGCATTCCGATATTACCTGCCGGCGTTCCTCATCGATATCGTACACGAGACTATCGCAACGTTGAAAGGACAGAATTACCCGCATGACGTGTCCTATATGGTGATCCCGATGATAATCCCGTGGAGCGATGGCAAGGAAGACCATCGAATGACTGAACGGATGACTCACTTCACAACGCAGCAAAGCCAGGCCGTGTACGATTTCCTTATCTTCCGTATTCCAATCTCGCTAGAGGAAGACGACTTAACGCCTGATGAGGCGAACCGAGCACTGGTGTTCTGGAAGCAGAAGATAAAGCTCAATTAAGTCCTGTTCGTCCCGGTATTCCGTGACGCCGCCCTGAATACGGCGCGGGCGGGAACTTCCCATGCCCGCGCCGTGTCTATTAGCCGTAACGCTTGAGAAAAAGTATTCCTGCCTCTGCCGCGAAAAGGATTGAATCATTGCGGGGTGTGGTATACTCAGTTTGAACCGCGTCCGACCCCGCCTCCCGGTGTATTTTTTCCGTAAGACAAGTCGGACAACCTGACGCAATTCGTACCCCGTCAACCGTTTCCGTTTTCATCCGGTCGGTTCACCCCGGCAAACGCTTTTGCCCTTTTCCGGTCGTTATCCTGTTTGTAATTTGACAACGACACGACGGTTGCGCTCTCTGCCTCCGTCGCCGCCGGAATCGCGTCGTCATCCTCCCAATAGGTAGCTGCGTGATGCCCCGGCTAGCGAAATAAATGTTTCGCATCCGCGAACATATTCGCATCACCAAGTAAGACGACAGCTCTACTTACCAAGGACGCTTGAATGGAACCTACAGAAAACATCTCCGGGGAAACTTCCCCCGCTCTTTCGGACGGCGAATCCGCCGAACCTACTACGCCGCGCCGTCGCCGAAGCACCGCTGCCACCACCGCTACCGCCGCCGCCGCCACGACACCCAGCATCGAAACCGCTCCGGCGGCGGTAGCGGTGGCCCCTGCCCGTACTCCCCGTGCCACGCGCGCCACCAGCGCGTCTGGCAGTAGTAGCACGCGGACACGTCGCACCCGCACCACGGCAGCCGAGTCCACCGTCACGGCGGAGGAGCTGGATGCGGAAGCCGCACTACCCGCCGATTTCGGGCGGGACGCCTCGCCGAATACGCCGCTTGTGATCCCGGGACTCAACGATATCCCCATGACGCCGGTTGCGAACGCGTCGAACAACGCTCCCGTTCTGCCCGCCGTCGCCAGCCGGGTCGGGTACGAAATGCGCCCCCCCCGCGCCGGTTTCCGCGACCGGAATAACGGCAACAGTAGCAGTAGCAACGACGACGATAACAACAACCGCCGTGGCAACAGCAGCAATAGCAGCAACAACAATCGCGGACAGCGCGGGCGACAGCAGAATTACGTGCGCGGCGAGGATCTGGAGCGGCTGGACGAAGGCGACGAGCAGTTCATCGGTCAGGGCGTTCTGGAAATCACCGGCGAGGGGTTCGGCTTCCTGCGCCACAACAATTTCAGCGCGAACGGCGAAGATATCTACGTTTCGCAAACCCAGATCAAACGATTCGGCCTGAAAACAGGCGACAATGTCATGGGACAGATCCGCCCGCCGAAAGAATCCGAAAAGTTCTTCGGACTGCTTCGCGTCGAGCAGGTGAACGGGGTTGATCCCGAAGTCGCCCGCAACCGCCCGCAGTTCGACGAGTTGGTCCCGATTTACCCGAACGATCGCCTGATGCTGGAAACGGACCAGAAAAACATCGCGGCGCGGTTCGTGGACTTGATCGCCCCGATCGGCAAGGGACAGCGCGGGCTGGTCGTTGCGCCGCCCAAAGCCGGTAAAACGATCCTGCTCAAGATGATTGCCAATAGCATTTCGGTAAACCACCCGGACATCGCGCTGATGGTACTTCTGATCGATGAACGCCCGGAAGAAGTAACCGACATCAAA
>JACMMA010000199.1 GCA_014379275.1 Armatimonadota bacterium
GAATGCAAAAGAACCCGGAGCAGGTCGGTGACATGGACCGTGTGATCCATTACTGCGCCGCCCCCGGACAAGGCGAGGTCCACAAACCATCCCCCCGGACACTTCCCCCGGTTCGTCCCGCGTACCGCCAGAATGTCGCCCAGGTCGCCGCGGTGTACCGCCTCTTTGAGCGTCTGAAACGCGGGCGAAAATCGGCACGGAAAGGCAGTGAAGAGCGGCACGTTCGCGGCGACGCAGGCGTTTATCATCGCCCGCGCATCGTCAGGCGTTGTCGCAAGCGGCTTCTCGCATAGAATCGCCTTCCCAGCTTTCGCCGCGCTTTCGGTCAACGCCCGGTGATGAATATTCTCCGAGCACACAATGACGGCGTCGCTGACAGCGAGTAGTTCATCTGTACCGTTAAATGCCGCCGTGCCATACTGCGCTGTTTTCGCCGCCAGGCGGGTTGCGTCCGGGTCCCAAAGCCCGACCAACTTCGCTCCGGGATGACCATTTACCTCCGCCGCGTAACTATCGGCGTGCATGTGCGCGGTACTGAGTATTCCAATTTTCAGCATATTCGATTCCTTTTCGATTTCTAATCGCCAAGACGCCAAGTCCGCCGAGGTAAGAGAAGGAGGAGAGGAGACCAGGTCTTTCGAGATTTCACGCGCAGTTCGCTACCAGAGCGGTTCGGAACAACCGCCGATTCTCATCTCCAAAACCTCCTCTCCTCCTTCTCTTACCTTGGCGGACTTGGTGTCTTGGCGGTTCAAACCTCGACGGCATTCCCAGTGCGGGCGGATTCCATCGCGGCGAGGGCGACCGCGACCGCGCGGCGTGCCTCGGCAGTAGGGACCGCGACCGGTGCGTCGCCGCGTACGGCATCGGCGAATGCCTGTACTTGCTTGTAGTACGGGTCGTCCGTGGGTGCAAGGGGGGCGTTCATTACGGACACAATACCGTCCATACCAGGGCGAGTCCCCGCAACCAGAGAGCGTGCGGTGCGCGAATCGTGCGTGAGCAATCCCCCATTCCCGGCTATTTCGAACGCGGTGTGGAAGCCGGTCGGCTCTCCCCAGACACCTTCCGCGTGGGAAATCACTCCCGATTCGTGGCGCAATGTCAGTAGGGCGTACTCGAAACCGGGTGACCGGGCGACTTTCGCGAATACACGCACGACCAGACCGAAGCACCACTGCAACCAGTCCAGATCGTGCACGACCAGGTCCGCGATCACGCCGCCGGATTGTTCCTTATCGGCGAACCAGGCCGTTTTCGGAAATGCCCCCGCGCGCCGCGTCCGCGCAATCGCCGGGACGCCTACCGCGCCAGCGTCTACCTGCTGTTTCGCCAGAGCGTACTCGGGGAAAAACCGCGTGACATGCCCCACGGAGAATCGGACGTTCGCCCGCGTCGCGGCATCGATCATCGCGTCGCAGTCAGGAAGGGTGAGTGCCATCGGCTTCTCACAGAGCACATGCTTGCCCGCGTTCGCGGACGCTATCGCGATATTCTTGTGCAGGTGCGTCGGCACGCACA
>JACMMA010000200.1 GCA_014379275.1 Armatimonadota bacterium
ACATTCTCTCGCTTCAGGATCAACCCGCCCTGAAAATCATCTGGGTGACCTCGGCGGAAAACGCGCTGGAGTTGGGCGCGATGATGCGCGAAAAACACGGCGGGGACGCCCTGCACATTGTGATCACCGACCCGGAGTACCTGGAATTCATGGCGCAAGGCGTCAACAAAGCGACCGGACTCGCGCACGTCGCGGATCGGCTAGGCATCGCGGCGTCGGAGTGCGTGGCGTTCGGCGACGGCAACAACGACGTCGAAATGCTCGAATGGGCAGGACTCGGCGTCGCCATGCCCCACGCCCGACTTGCGGCGCGTCAGGCGGCGGACGTTCTCACGGCGGACGGCGACCCGGAGACGGCGTTCGCCCGCGCCGTGGAGTCGGTGATTTCCGGCTACTGGCAAGAGGATTGATACACTGGCGTATTCCGAATTCACTGCCGAAAGTGATCAAGCAGTTCGCAGCACAGCGTAAAGATTTTCCCTGCCATTTTGCATCCCGTTGCGCGTGATTAAGGTATACTCGATCCTGATCAAGGGGCACATCGGATTGGCATTTCAAGCAGGCATCAAAACGGAAGACGGGTATCTGGCAGTTCCAGCTTCGGGTAGCGGGCCAGGCGTGCTCGTCCTTCACGCATGGTGGGGAATGAACGAGTTTTTCATAGAACTTTGTGACCGGCTCGCCAGCGAAGGCTTCGTCGCTCTCGCCCCTGACCTTTATGCCGGAGCCGTGGCCACATCCGTTGCGGAAGCCGAAAAACTGCGCGACGCTAACGATGTTGCTGCGTCGGTCACACAAAGCAAAGTGCTTCAAGCCTTAGACAGCCTTAAGAATTTGCAACACGACCCAGCGACACAAGGACACAGAGTCGGGGTAATGGGATGTTCTCTGGGGGCATTTTGGGCGTTGCGGCTATCTACGTTATGCCCCGAAGACATCGCGGCAACCGTGATTTTTTACGGGTTAGGGGCGGAAGACTTCACGCCTTCGCGTGCCGCTTATCTTGGTCACTTCGCCGAAAACGACCTTTGGGAACCTTTGGACCAGGTACGAGCGATGGAGGCGGACATCCGTTCCGCCGGAAAAGATGTCACCTTTCACGTGTACCCCGGCGCCGGGCACTGGTTCTTTGAGGAAAACCGGGAGGATGCTTTTCACGCGGAATATGCTCAGCTTGCCTGGGATAGAACGGTCTCTTTTTTGCGTGATCGGTTGGCAAAGTATTCCGGGGATTAGGGTACGGTTGCCCCTCTTTTGGGCGAAACGCCAACACGAAGAAAATATCGTGACATCGAACCGATTTCACTTTACGCTTCCCTGCTTGTAAGTCCGCCCCTTCCACGCGTGCCCCTTGCCGCTCAGTGCCAGATACGTGGAGTTCCACGCGATGGCGATGACGACTAGCCATCCGACCGGATGCGTCGGCACTGCCCACGCCGCCTGCCGGAAGCGGAACGTCAGCGCGAGGCGGATCCCGACCGCGACCGCGACATGCGCGGCGGGGAGAAAGAAGCCCGCTACCGTTCGGTCGCCGGTAGCAAAGGATGCCGCGACAAACCCGAACGGGAACACCTGAGTGAGGAGCAGAAAAAGACTCCAAACCGCGACTACGACCACGGAGTTTCCCATCGCCGAAAAGACGTTCTTGCTGAAGCCGTCCCACACGTCGCGCAGGCCGGTATACATGCGTACGCCGTACGTCGTGGAGCCGTCGCCGTAGACGAGTCTGCGACCCTGCCGCTTGACGTTCTGCGCGAAGCGCATGTCTTCCGCCATTTCCGCTTTGACCGGTTCGTGCCCGCCGAGTTCGGCGTAGGTCCGCGCTGGAAGAAGGATAAATGCGCCGTTCGCCGCCGCGAACGCCGGGTTCGGCGACGCGTAGACGTTCCGCACAGGAAGCGTTGCGAAAACGAGCATGTACTGGAGCGGGATGACGACATGCTCCCAGAACGACCCACACTGCAAATACGGCATCAGCGACAGCACGTCCGCCCCCGTCACTTCCCGATGCCGAACCGCCCCCGCGAGCGCCCCCGGATAGAATACGCAATCAGCGTCCGTCAGCAGAAGCACCTCGCCCGTCGCCGATGCCGCAAGTTGCCGCATCGCGTTCGGCTTGCCCTTCCAACCCGTGAGCAGTTCCCCACCGGCGAGTAGTTTGACGCGGGCGTCGCGGGCGACTATTTCGGAAACGATTCGCCCGGTTGCGTCTTCCGAGCGATCATCCAGCACGAGAATCTCCAGACGACCGGGATAGGCTTGCGTGAGAAGGGATTCCACACAGGCGGCGATTACAGACTCTTCGTTGCGCGCGGGAATGAGAACAGACAGCGAGGGGAGATTCGGAAGCCCCCCCGCCCCCAGAATTGGGGGCGGGGGGGCGAAACGGGTTCCGTCCCGGACGCCGAAATGTAAACCAGTCTGCGGCAGCATTTACCAGAGAGTAGAGCACGAAAACAGAAACAAATATCTGGTAAAAAAGTAGCGGCGTCACGGTCGCAAGCGCGAAGCGAAGGAGTGAATCAAAATCGGGGAGCATATCGGGTACAGTGTACCTGCTGTCCAGGTATTGGGTGTTGGGGACCTCGCTTGTCGTATCGCTCCGGCGACAGTCCGAGAAACAAGCCCCCTCCAACACCCAAAACCCAAAAACCATGCGTATTCTTTTCGGTCCCGAACACGACGGCTTACATATCGACCCGAACGAGCCGAACGGCTACGAATGGTGGTACTTCGACGCGATCTCGGACGACGAGCGATATGTGCTGGTGGTGATTTTCTTCCTCGGTACGCCGATGTCGCCGTACTACAAGGCGGTCGTGGACGGGAAGAATCCACTCCCGAAAGACTGGTGCGGCGTGTTTGTTTCCCTCCATGAACGCACGAAAGATGGATACAAAGAGCGGGCATACACATATAATTTGTACAGGAACGCGGATCTGTTCACCGATGGGGATGACGTAAGGATCGGACGTAGCCACTTCTGTCATGCTGGCGAAGGCAAAGGGGGAGACAAGTATCTGTGGATGCTGTCGCTGAACGAGCGCGGGTTGTGGCGCGGCTCCTTAACGGCGGATCTTACGTTCTACGCAACCTTCGCCCCGCGTCATGACCCCATAGATGGTAGCAATAGTCACTCCTGGGTCTGTACCGCTCCGATGGGGCGGTTGAATGGCAAAATACAGTTGCCGAGCAACGAGGTCGTTGAATTTTCCGGGTACGGCTATCACGACCACAATTTTGGAAAGCTGCCGTGGTCAGACACTAAAATCTGGTTCTGGTCTCGAACTCACTTCGGAAGCGACGAATCGGTATGTGGGATGGTCAATTACTCATGGCTCTCCGATTCCGGCAGAAAGACTTACTTCATCTTCTGGAAGCGGGACGGGACGTTACAGATCGTAGACGATGCTACTATTGCCGAGGATGCGAACGGGAGCTATCTCACGACCAAACGAGGAATGCTCCAGCAACGAGTGACGGGCGTCGAGCAGACTGGTATCGAGAGTTTGAGAATGTCACACCCCGCGGGCTGGTCCCTGTTGCAATCAAGCCCCTTCTATTGCCGTTTCCCCCTAGTCACCGAAACGCAATATCCGGCGCGTGCGGAAAATTCATTTATCGGTATTGGCGAAATATTTCAACCGGAGCGGCTCTGCGGTCCGATTATCTCGCGGATGATGTGGACCCGGATTCGTCGGCGTTCGTGAGGCGGGTCCCCCCGAGAATGCAACCTACCCCCTTCCCGATTTGTCCTAACCGTCAGGAGTTTTTCAAATCATGCGTCCCCTACTTCGCCTTGCCGGTGCCACTTTCGCTCTCTCCGCCGTTTCGCTGTCCGTCCTCCCTGCTTTCGGGCAAAAAGTATCGCCCGCGAAAAAGGCACCCTCTACCAAGCCCGCCGCGAGAGCCGCGCTTGCCGGGAACTACGGGGGCAAACTGGTTATCAGCCCGACGGCCTCGCTGACGATCCTTTTCCGAGTCGGCGGCACCGCCGCGAAGCCGACTGCCACCATGGACGTTCCCGAGCAGGGCGCGAAAGGCATCCCGGTCGAGGAGACGGTCGTGAAAGGCGACTCGGTGACATTCCGGTTGCCGGGTCTCGGCGTGACGTTCGCCGGAGTCCGGAGCAAAGGCGGCAAAACGATCGCCGGTACGTTCGCGCAAGGTGGGCAAAGCCTTCCGCTTACCCTGACACGAATGACGAAGGAAGCGGTCGTGGTCCGCCCACAAACGCCGAAACCGCCGTTTCCCTACCGAACGGAGGAAGTCGCTTATGCGAATCCGAAAGCGATGGGGGTTAGTATCGCCGGAACACTGAGCGTACCGGCGGGCGCGGGACCGTTCCCCGTGGTCTTGTTCATCACCGGGTCGGGACCGCAGGACCGGGACGAGACAATCATGGAACACAAGCCGTTCGCGGTGATCGCCGATTACCTGGCGCGGCGCGGCATCGCATCGCTTCGTGTAGACGACCGGAGCGTCGGAAAA
>JACMMA010000201.1 GCA_014379275.1 Armatimonadota bacterium
ACCGGATCGTGGTCGAAAAGGCGAAGGGTCTGCTGATTCAGCATGAAAATCTAACCGAAGCGGACGCGTTCAAGCGGATTCATTTCACGGCGCGGCGGGCGAACCGAACGATGCGTAGCATCGCCGAGGAACTGATCTCCGGATATACCGAAGGGACTGGCGGCGCCTGATCGCGAACAGTTCTTTTTCTTTCGTCCTGCGCGGACGGCGCCAACCTTACGTTGGATCGTTGGACCTGCGGTGCTCGTTTCCTGTTCGGTGGCTGTGTGTCGGTCCTTTCCCGCGAATGCGCCGGTTTCGGTTCCCACACGGAGTGTGGGAACCGGAACCGGCGCCTTCGCGGGAAAGTCCCCAGACAAAACAAAAATTAACGAGCACCGCAGGTCCAACGATCCAACGTAAGGTTTGCCCCGTCCGGGAGGACAAAGAAAAACGCGACAGGCTGGAGAGCGCGAGAACGCGCGTGGTACAATTTCGGACGATATGTCAGACACGACCGTGAAACCCAAAACCGCCGCGTCCCTCCAAGCCGACGCCCTTGCCGACAAGTACGAAACGATCGCATTCGACGATAGCCGTGTGGTCAAATACGGCGACACCCCTGGCTGGGACGTGCTACGGAAAGTCGCCGAACCGGTGACAGAAATCACCCCCGACATAAAAGCACTCATCACCGAGATGCAGGACATCATGTACTCCGCGCACGGCGTCGGGCTGGCGGCTCCTCAGGTCAGCCGCTCCGTGCGACTTCTGGTGTACGACGCGGGCGAGGGGTTCCGCGCCTTGATGAACCCGGAGGTAATCAAGAAAAAAGGTGAGCAGTACGAACCCGAAGAAGGGTGCCTCTCGATACCCGGCTTGCGCGGCGTCGTGCGGCGCGCGAACGAAATCGTGGTCAAGGCGATGGACGCCGACGGAAAAGCGATCCAGTTCAAGGCACGCGAGTTCGAGGCGCGCATACTGCTACACGAGATCGACCACTTGAACGGCGTATTGTTCATCGACCTCGCCGACCCGGAAAGCTTACACATGCTGACGCCCGCCGAAGACCGGGCTGAGGGCATCAAGGAGTAGGGAAATAGGTGTTCGGGGCTTATCGTAGCGCGAACGGGGGCGCTACGATAAGCCCCGAACACGTAACACCCGACACCCATGAAAGTCCTCTTTTTCGGAACCTCCTCATTCGCCGTGCCGACGCTGAACGCCCTGTACGAAGCCGCGTCGCGCCACGAGGTCATCGCGGTCGTGACGCAGCCGGACAAGCCGAGCGGTCGCGGGATGAAACTGTCGTTGTCGCCGATCAAAGTCCGCGCCGAGGAGTTGGGGTATCGCGTCCTACAACCCGAGAAAGTTCGCCGGCAACCGTTCCCTGCCGAAGTCGCCGAGATGAAGCCGGACGCGCTGGTCGTGGTGTCGTTCGGGCAGATTATTTCGCAAAGCGTTCTGGACATCCCGCGTTACGGCGGTATTAACGTACACGGCTCGCTGCTCCCCCGGTGGCGCGGTGCCGCTCCGATCCACTGGGCGATCATGGAAGGCGACGCGCAAACCGGTGTCGCAACGATGCAGATGGAAGCGTCTTTGGATACTGGACCGGTCTATCTGGAGACGCGCGAACCTATCCGCCCTGACGATACCGTGGGAACGCTCGAACCGCGCCTGTCTGCGCTGGGGGGACCGCTCCTCGTCGAAACGCTCGACCGGCTGGAAGCGGGGGATATCACAGCCACTCCGCAGACGGAAGATGGTATGACGTACGCCCGCCCGGTAACCCGCGAGAACGGCTTCCTCGACCCGCGCACCGAACCGGCAACACAAATGGAGCGCAAGATACGCGCTCTGTCCCCGCGCCCCGGTGCCTGGCTAATATTCGGTGACAAGCTCGTAAAGGTGCTCGCGGCGGAAGTGGTTCCCGATTCCCCGCAAGACGCCCCACCGGGGACCATCGCCGCGCTAACCCGGACCGGTGTTCTGGTCGCCACGCCGGACGGCACCCTGCTCGTCACCCGATTGCAACCGGAAAACAAAGCCGCGATGAGTGCCGCAGATTATGCCCGGGGTTCACGGCTAGGCGTTGGTGACATCGTGGCGCAACCGTCCGGCGGCGGTTAATCGCTTTCCTCGCTGGACGGATCTTCGTCTTACTTTGGCGTTGTTAGCGTCGCAATTGAGAGCACATCCGCGCTGTTGCGATTCTCGTCCAACGGCACCTGGTAGTACGTTTGCCCGTTGAAGAGGAACGGGGTGCCGGGGAATGACTCCGTTCTACCGAATCGCGGTGGGTTCGCCGGGATAGTGATCACGTTAGAAGGGCGTTTCAGCCGGGCGACTTCTTTACGCAGTTCGCGGACTTCTTTTTCGAGCCGAATTACCTTCTGTTGCAGCGATTCGTTGGTCGGCGTCTGCGCGTTTGATGCCGTCGGAAAGTTGAAATAAGCGACGGACGTTAGACAAGCCGCGATAAAAACGATCGCAATCTGCTTCTTCATAGGGTTGATCCTTACACGTCGGTCGTGGCAGGGCGGACCGGTGCCACGGATTCTGCCTGTTTCGACTCACGACGGTGCTTGATGACTTCATATATTACTGGCAACACGGAAAGCACCACGATGCCGAGCGCGAACAATTCGAACCGCTTTTGTACGATCGGGAAGTTGCCGAAGAAATAGCCCGCGCCCATGCACACCCCGACCCACAAAATCGCCCCCGCGACACTGTAGGAGAAGAATTTTGCGAACGGCATTTTGCCCATGCCGGCGGTGAACGGCGCGAACGTCCGCACGATCGGCACGAACCGCGCCCGTATGATCGCCTGACCGCCGTATTTCGCGAAAAACCCCTCGGTCTTGAGAAGATATTCGCGCTTGAATAGTTTCGACTTGCCGTTGAATAGGCGCTCGCCGAAAAACTTGCCCACGGTGTAGTTCAGCGTGTCGCCGCACAAAGCCGCGACGAATAAAACCACCGCAATAAGCCACGGGTTCAACCCCATCGCCGGGTTTGCCGAGAGCGCACCGACCGCAAAAAGAAGGGAGTCGCCGGGTAAAAACGGCATGATCACTAGCCCGGTTTCGGTGAAGATAATGGCGAAGAGCAGGACGTAGACCAGCGAATGGTACTGGGTGATAAAAGTCTCTAAGAAGTCTTTGGTATGGCGGAGCAGGTCAATGGGGTTCATAGCGGGTATTGGTTCGGGCTGAGGCTCGAAATATCCTCCCCAAATGAAAGCGACGCCGGGAACATTCCTGCTCCCGGCGTCACCCGCCCGAAGAGATCAGTTGCGTTTGCGTGTAACGCCGTCGCCGCCGGTTACTTTGAGGTAACCGCTGTAGTCCTGACCATCGACCGTGAACACAAAGTCTCCCTTGATACCCGGTCTTGTTTTCTCGGTCGCTTCCCCGTCGACCGAGGTGACTTCGTTGAATGTCCATGTCAACTTGTTCATGATCCCGCGGAACACGATGACGCGACTGTTTGCCGCGCGGATCGTTCCGACAACCCGGCCGTCTTGTGAAACCCGTCCAGCAATCGGGTAGGGACCGAATGTGCCGAGTATGCTGCCTTCTTTGTCTATGCTGAACTCAACGGATGCGCTGGCGAGAGCGATGTCTTCGGGTAGGCGCGGTGTAAACGCGTCGCCGAAGAAGCCGCCATCCGAGTAGGACCCGCGGTAACCGCTGTTGGGTTCCGAACCGCCGACCGAAAGTTCGAAGTTCCCCGCACGGCCAACACCATTGATAGTGATGATAAACTCGCCCGCTTGCCCGCCGCCTTCGAGCGTACTTGTTCCCAACCTGCCTTCGATCCTGCGTTCCGCAAGACCACTCGCCGGCTCATAGGTCACTGACCCATTGAAGCGTCC
>JACMMA010000202.1 GCA_014379275.1 Armatimonadota bacterium
AAGCCATCGTGAGTGATATTTTGAACCGTTCTTTCCGTCTGGGCAAAGCGTATGTGGACCGTGTTCGCGACGCGATAGACGATAAACTGACCGACGCCGAAAAAGGGGTCGCCAAAGACGAGTTGGATCGCGACCCCGGCGACGCGCCGGACACGTTCTCGCGTGGCAACGCCTACGACAACGACCCGGACGCACTGATGCGCCGTGCCGAGGAGCGAATCGCTGCCGCCCGACGTTCCGCCGACGCGAGTCTGGAGTTGGCGAGGGCACGTTCCGAGGCCGCGAACCCGACAACCCGCCAATCCGACTCGACATCAGCCCCGCAGAAGGTACCGACATCGGCCGAAGATCCGGACGCGACGGATTACAAGGTGCTGGGTCTCGAACCGGCGAGCGATTACCCGTCGGTTCAAGCGGCCTACGAAAAGTTAGCCGCCCGGTGTGATCCGCGTCGTTTCCCCGATGGCTCCGCCGAGCAGAAGCAGGCAGAGGTGATTCTGGCGCGTGTTAACACGGCGTACGAGAACCTGAGAAAGCGACTCTCGCCCACCGAATCCCGGTTCGCCAAACTGGAGTTGTGATAAACCGGCGTCGCGTCATTGTGTACGGAACGGTTTGCTTGGACCGTTTCCTACTGCCGGGTCAGGGAGACGACAACGCGACGGAGTTCCCCGGTGGGGAAGCGTTTAATACCGCCACCGCGCTCGCCGGTTGGGGGGTCAACGTCACTTTGACGGGCACCGCGGTCGGCGACGATGCGGAGGGTTTACGTCTGCGCGAACTGCTACAATCTCACCCCCTGGCGCAGGGGCTTGATCTGTCGCTCCTTCCACACGTTTCGGGCGCGGTGACTCCGGTATGCACCGTTCGGGTGGACGCGAACGGGGAGCGGTTTATGTCCGGACGCGGCTTCGCCGAAGCGACCCCTCCCAACCTCGAGACGATCCTACCGACCCTGGTTGACCGCCCCCTCTTCACTGTCGACCCTAATCTGGGCAAAGCGGCGATTGAGGCGACGCTTGCTGCCGCGACCGCCGGTTGCCCCATTGTGTCGATGGACTGCGCGGCGATACCGGAAATACTGGCGGCGTCGCAAGTCGCGGTCACGTCGCACGAATGGATCAGCCGATCGGCGTGTGGCACCAGCGCCGAAGACGGTGCGAGACGCATAGCACGATCCGGTGCGGGACTCTCTATCGTCACCGAGGGGATCGCGGGTGGAATTTGTTTTCGCTCGGACGAGATGTTTCGTTATGGCGCACTCCCCGTTTCGGCATTCCCCGAACCGAAGATTGTGGATACCACCGGCGCGGGCGACATATTTCGGGCTGGCCTATGCTACATGCTTGCTAGGCCGTTGCCCCAGTTAGCGCGCGTGTTGCGCTTCGCCTCGACCGCTGCTGCGCTTCATTGCACAGTGTTTGGCGGTGGCAGTCGGATTCCGCTCGGGGTGGTAAAGAAACTCGCCCCCGAGGTCCGTGTGACGCGTCTCTAAACCCACCTAGTCGAACACATAGGTCTTATTTCCGTTGACCACGATCCGGTGCTCGCAGTGCCAGCGCACCGCGCGAGACAGCACCGATTTCTCGACGTCGCGCCCTTTTTGAATCAAATCATCCAGCCCGTCGCGGTGCGTGATTCGTAGCACATCTTGCTCGATGATCGGCCCGTCGTCCAAAACCTCCGTGACGTAATGGCCCGTCGCCCCGATCAGTTTCACCCCCCGCTCGAACGCCCGGTGGTACGGCTTCGCGCCGATGAACGCCGGCAGGAAGGAGTGATGAATGTTGATGATGCGCTGGGGGTACCGGGCGACAAACTCCGGCGAGAGAATTTGCATGTAGCGAGCCAGTACGATCAGGTCCGCGCCGTTCTGCTCGATCGCAGCGATCTGTCGCGCCTCGGCGCCGGCTTTATCGTCTTTCGGAACGGGAATATGCACGAACGGAACGTCGTGGTAGTCAGCGAGTGGCTTCGTGTCCGCATGATTGCCGATCACGACCGCCATCTCGCAAGGGATTTCCCCGGCACGATGGCGATACAACAGGTCGGCGAGGCAGTGATCGTATTTCGATACGAAAACTGCGACCCGCAGTTTTCGGCGGGTGAAATCGAGCTGGTACCGCATGGCAAATGACTCGGCGAGCGGCGCGAACGCGGCCCGAAATGCCGGATCACTTTCCAGCGTGAAGTCGGTCAGATCCCACTCGACGCGCATAAAGAACAGCCCATTCTCGCCATCTTCGTGCTGATCAGCGTGGACGATGTTCCCGTTTTTTTCAAACAGAAAGTCGGCGATTGCGGCGACGATCCCCTTGCGATCGGGGCAGACGATGCGGATGATGGCGGTATTTTTCACGGATTGTTTGGGCGATATCGTCCGCGCAATTCTTGCGAACGGTACAGCCGCATGGTACAATCTATTTCGTCGCGACGCCATGTTGCGGTGACAAACTTCTGGCGCGTTCGTCTAGTGGTTAGGACATCTCCCTCTCACGGAGAAGATCACGGGTTCGAGTCCCGTACGCGCTACTTGATCTCTCAAAAAAAGTCCGAAAACAGCGTCAAGATACGCCAAGATCTACTGGTGTTTTTTCTCAGCAGATCGGTTATCTAAGCCTTATGAAATCGTATTCGGAGGCGATATTGGAAATAACTTCTTCTCTTTTAGGAAGACGGCTACCGGGGCAGATGCCTTGCAGGACGCAGTAGCAACCGTTTCTGATCGCGAATCGCATCGATAGCGTTGCCGCCGCTACTATAGGCCATGATTCGATTCTCCCCGGTCGTCTGCACAGCAGATTCGTCATCACGGGCGGTATCGAGGGGCACTACTCCTAGTCTCCTAGCGATGAGCGCGCGACCATGCCGACTTGCATTGCTTGCGGGTGCCCGGTTGTGAGGCCGATTGGCGTGCGCGAACTTCAAGAATTCTTCCTGTACCTGAGCCACAAGCAAGGTGAGGCGGGCGGCGGCGGCAGGGCGACAAGTGCGGCTTAAAACCGGCGCGGTCTGGTGTAACGAAAACCTACCACGCGACGGTCCCCGCCTTCTTCCAGTCGTGGGTTAAGGAGGGCGAAGTGGATTCCTGCCCGACGGACAGAATTACTCCTCTCATCGACCGCCAGAACCAAGTGGAACCGTTCACCAGTGCCCAGTTGCTCCCCCTAGAATCGGCACCGTGGGCGGGCACATTCCGTGCTACGCCGCCTTACCAGCGAAGGTCAGTCGCCAGCATTCACGCGCGACCGCCCACTCTTCGTGGGCAGGGATCACCAGCACACGCACGCGGGAATCTGCTCGCGAAATATCACGATCCGTGCCGGGGTCGGTTTCCGAAACGCCAGCATTTTTCCCTTCATCCAGCGCGAGACCGAGGAATGCGAAGGGTCGACACGCCGCCCTGCGAACGACAGCGCTATTCTCCCCCACACCCGCGGTGAAAACCAGGGCGTCAAGCCCTCCCAGGCTGGCGGTCATCGCCCCGATATGCCAGCACAGCCGGTGGATATAAACGTCCAGAGCGAGCCGGGCGCGTTCGTCGCCCCCGTCTATCGCGGATAGGACAGCCCGCAGGTCCTCCGAAACACCGGACAAACCTTTCAGTCCGGATTCCTCGTTCAGAACGCGCCCTAAATCGGACAGGGTCGGTCCGCCGTGCTGCCCGAGCAGGTGCAAAAGGACGCCGGGGTCGATGGATCCGGCGCGGCTGCCCATCATTAGCCCCTCCATTGGGGTGAACCCCATCGTCGTATCCACGCATTGTCCGCCCCGGACGGCGGCAAGGGAGCAGCCGTTCCCCAGATGACAGCAGATCAGGCGGAGCGTCCCCGGATCATGGTCAACCAGCATCCGAGCGGCACGCTCCGCGCACCACGCGTGGCTGATGCCATGGAAACCGTACCGACGTATCCCCTGCTCTACCCAGGCATACGGACCGGGATAAACGGTGGCTGCGTCGGGGATCGTTCGATGGAATGCCGTGTCGAAGACTGCTACCCCTGGTGCCGCTTGCCCGAACAGTTTTTCGGTGATTTCCATCCCTTCACATGCGGCGGGATTATGCTCCGGGGCGAGTGGCGCCAGTTCCTGAATAGTCGCCATCACGTCCGGAGTGACGCGCATCGGTTCTCGGAGGTGGCGCCCCCCGTGGACGACACGGTGACCGATGGCAGCAACCTCGTCCGGACCTCCGAGCACTGCCATCCCGCCCCGCCAGAGCATCTCCAGCAGATGCGAAACCCCATCCGCCCTGGCAGTCCCCGGAGGGAGCGTTTCCCGGGCGGTTGCTTTGTCGACCGCCGTGTTTCTCGTCACCGTTCGCTCCGCCCCCCCGGGCGCACTCCACTCGATCTTTCCTTCCCAGAGCGGATCGGGGGGATCGTCCGGCAACCCCGGTCCTTCGATCCGGTAAAGGCGAACCTTATGACTGCTGGAGCCGGCGTTCATCACCAGGATGTTGACCGACGAATCGACGGCGCTGTCGTCTGGTGGCATCGCCATTAATAGGGCCACTTCCAGTCACGTATTTCCGGCATGTCCTCTCCGTACTCGTGGATATACTCGTTATGCTCCAAACGCTTCTTTACCATGAGTTGCTTCACCAACGCCGCGTGAGACCGCAGGCGCGGAACTCGCTCGATAACGTCCCGCACCAGATGGAAACGGTCCATGTCATTGATGACTGTCATATCGAACGGGGTGGTGGTCGTGCCTTCTTCTTTGTATCCGCGCACGTGCAGGTTCTTGTGCCCGGTTCGCCGGTAGCAGAGCCGATGGATCAGCGTCGGGTAGCCGTGAAAGGCGAAGATAATCGGCTTGTCGGTCGTGAACAGATCGTCGAAGTCGGCATCGCGCAAACCGTGCGGGTGTTCCGTCTGCGGTTGTAGCGCCATCAGATCCACGACGTTGATCACGCGCACTTTAAGGTCCGGGAAATGCTGGCGTAGCAGATCCACCGCCGCGAGCGTTTCGAGCGTCGGAACGTCCCCGGCGCAAGCCATGACGACATCGGGTTCGCCCCCTTCATCGCTGCTCGCCCACTCCCAGATACCGACCCCCAGAGTACAGTGCCGGATCGCCTCCTCCATCGTAAGGTACTGGAGTGTTGGTTGCTTACCAGCGACGATGACGTTGACATAGTCCCGGCTGCGCAAGCAGTGGTCGGCGACAGATAGGAGGCAGTTGGCATCGGGCGGCAGATAAACCCGCACGATCTCGGCTTTTTTGTTTACTACATGGTCGAGAAAGCCGGGGTCCTGGTGCGAAAAGCCGTTGTGGTCTTGCCGCCAGACGTGGGACGTGAGCAGGTAATTGAGCGACGCGATGGGACGCCGCCAGGGGATGTGCTGGCAGGCGTCCAGCCACTTGGCGTGCTGGTTGAACATCGAGTCGACGATATGGATAAACGCCTCATAGCAGGAGAAGAATCCGTGACGCCCGGTCAGCAAATAGCCTTCCAGCCAGCCCTGACAGGTGTGTTCGCTCAAAATCTCCATCACCCGTCCGTCCGGAGACAGGTACTCGTCATCGTCCGGTTGCGTGCCCGCGTTCCACGTGCGCCCGGTCGCCTCCAGCACGGCGCCGAGACGATTGGAATTGTTCTCGTCGGGGGAAAGCACCCGGAAGTTTCGCGTTTCCTCGCTCTGAGCCATCACATCGCGCAAAAAGCCGCCCAAAACACCGGTCGCCTCGGCAGTCGTCGTTCCCGGATTTTCGACGGCCACAGCGTAGTGTCTGAAGTCGGGCAGTTTTAAGTCTTTGAGGAGCGCACCGCCGTTAGCGTGGAGGTTGGCGCTCATGCGCCGTTCCCCTTGCGGGGCGAGTGCCGCGAGTTCCGGGATGAGCTTCCCGCCGCTATCGAACAGCTCTTCCGGGCGATAGCTTCGCAGCCACTCTTCCAGCAGAGCGACATTCCCGGCAGTTTTCATATCGGCGATCGGAACCTGGTGGGAGCGCCAGGAGCCTTCCGTTTTTTTGCCGTTCACCGACTTCGGCCCCGTCCAGCCTTTAGGCGTTTTCAGAACAATCATGGGCCAATGAGGACGATCCGGCGACCCCGTCGCACGGGCGTTACGTTGGATCTCCTGTATTTCCGCCACGACCGTATCCAATGTCGCGGCCATCTGCTGGTGCATGACGTCCGGGTCGTCCCCTTCCACGAAGTAGGGCTTGTATCCGTAGCCGACGAACAGGCTTTCGAGTTCCTCCTGCGGGATGCGAGCCAGCACCGTCGGGTTAGCGATCTTGTAACCGTTCAGATGAAGGATGGGCAGGACGGCGCCGTCAAAGACCGGGTTGAGAAACTTGTTGGAGTGCCAGCTAGCCGCGAGCGGGCCGGTCTCCGCCTCGCCGTCACCGATCACGCAACAGACCAGAAGGTTCGGGTTGTCGAATGCGGCGCCGTACGCGTGCGAAAGCGCGTATCCCAGTTCCCCTCCCTCGTGGATCGATCCGGGCGTGTCCGGTGCGGCATGGCTCGGGATGCCGCCGGGGAACGAGAACTGCTTGAACAGGAGCTTCATGCCCTTTTCGTCCTGTCCGACGTTGGGGTAAACCTCGGTATAGGTTCCTTCCAGGTATGTGTTAGCGACCATGCCCGGTCCGCCGTGACCGGGTCCGCACACGTAAATCGCGTTCAGTTCCCTCGCCTTGATAACCCGATTCATGTGGACGTAGAGAAAGTTGAGACCGGGGGTAGTACCCCAGTGCCCCAGTAGCCGGTGTTTGACATGCTCTCTCGCCAGCGGCTCTCGTAAAAGTGGATTATCCAGCAGGTAAATCTGCCCGACGGATAAATAGTTAGCGGCTCGCCAGTAGGCGTCCGTTTTCCGCAGTTCCTCCGGGCTGAGTGTCGGGTGAGTGTCGGGAGGCTCCTGATGGCCACCGCCAGTTCGGCTCAGAGAATCGGGCGCAGAAACAGAAGTCGAAGTATTCATTTACCCCGCCCTCCTGAAACCAGTCTCCCGGGGGGTGACAGAACACGCCGAAAACCGGTCGGGAAAGCGTCCGATTTATTCCCGTTGGCATGACGACACACTTGATCTTCGATATTCTCAGTGTGGTGGATTGGATGGAACATTGCGAAACTCCTTACGGTGTGAGTTTGCGCGTTAGATGCAAGAAAATTGTGTCCGGCCCTCGGGTACCGGCAAAGATAGTGGGCAGTGCGACTGCCGAAAGAGATAACGCTTCTTTCGTTTACCCAACATTTGTTGCGGGCTAACCCGTTGCCTGTTGTAGCGACTCCGGCGGTTATCTGCCTTCTCCCTTAAGTATAACAAGGGCAGCTTCCCAGTTGACGCGATGACGCTCCGCCGTCTACAATCTGCTGACGTCCGATATTCGTGACGTATCAGGAGATATTTATGAGCGATCATTTATTATTCGTCGGCACTTACTCGCAACGGGGCAGTAAAGGCATCTACGCAATTCGCGTTGCGTCCGACACCGGTGCGATGACGATCATCGGGGAAACGCCGGCGAACAATGCCAGTTTTTTATGCCTTTCGCCGGACGCCCGGTATTTGTTCGCGGTCAGCGAAACCGGGGAGCGTCCCGACGGCAAGCGCGGGGGCGCCGTGGTTTCTTACGCGGTACAGGGATCAAACTTGAAGCAACTGAGCGAACAGCCTGTGGAGGGAACATACACCTGCCATGTCGCTTGTTCGCCGAACGGCAGATGGCTCGTCGCCTCGAACTACGGGGACGGAACCCATGCGGCCGTTCCCGTCGGTGCCGATGGGGTACTGGGCAGGCCGGCGGATATTGTAACCAACCCCGGCAAGCCGGGACCGAATCAGAAGGGCGGGCATGCCCACAGTGCCACGTTCTCCAAGGATGGTAAATTCGTGTACGCGTGCGATCTAGGACTGGATCGGGTTTGTGTGTACCGGCTCGATGACAAAACGGGCAAGATGACACTCGCCTCGGCGGCAGCCGCACCGCCCGGTGCCGGACCACGCCACTTCGCCGTGCACCCAAGGTTGGCGGCTGCCTACGCGATCAATGAACTCAATAGCACGGTAACAACGTTCTCGCGCAATCCGTCTACCGGCGCACTGACCACAAAGCAAAC
>JACMMA010000203.1 GCA_014379275.1 Armatimonadota bacterium
CGACAGTCTTATCCATGACTGCGCAGACGTCGGAAACGTTAGTCACTTCAACGCTTGTCGGCATTTTCCGAGCGGTTTCGAAAGCACCGGTCAACGTCGGGAGCCGCATTGCAGTCGGCCAGACAATCGGCATGATCGAAGTAATGCGCCTTTCCGACGAAATTACCGCCCCGGTTTCGGGCGAGGTTTCGGCGATCTTCGTACAGGACGGGCAACCAGTGGAATACGGACAAGCCTTGTTTGAAATCATCGCGGATGTCGTAGAGGAGGGCCAGGAAATTGACGCGTAAACGGTCACAAGTCGGATTCGGACTAATCGAGATTTTGGTCGTCGTCGTGATAATCGCGGTGCTGGCATCGCTATTGATCCCCCGCCTGACTGGTGCCGGACGAAAGGACAAAAAGTCTCGCACTCCGATCCAGCGAGCGAAGGATACAGCCGGTGTCTCCTATATCGGACAGATCAACCAGGCGATAACGATGTATAAGGACGCCAACGACGACCGTAATCCGCCGAATTTACAAGCACTCAAGCAGTACGGTGTAACTGACGAAATGTTGCTGGATCAAGTAACCAAACAACCGCTCGCGTATGACCCGGCGACAGGCGCCGTCGGGGCGGCGGCGCAGTCGGCGATTGCCCCCCCCGGTTCCGTGGCGGCCCCGCAACGAACGAACGTTGGTCCGGGTGGCGTGTCCCTGCCCAATATTCCGCAACCGTCGGTTGATACGGGCGAGAATGAGTGAAACGCGTGGCACGTGAGTAGCATTCCGTTAACAGACGCATGGCGACACAGATCGCATTGCCGTCCAGTACCGCCTCCGTTCCCGGCTCTCGAACCACGTGGCCCATTGATCGCCAACAAAAACTATGTTTAAGAAAATATTGGTCGCCAATCGTGGCGAAATCGCTGTTCGAATCATCCGCGCATGCAAAGAACTTGGCATCGCGACCGTGCAGGTTTATTCTCAGGCGGATGCCGATTCCTTGCCGGTCCATCTCGCGGACGAATCCGTATGTGTGGGTCCCGGTCCCGGCAAAGATTCCTATCTGAATGTCCCCAATATCGTATCGGCTGCTTTGATTACCGGCGCGGAGGCGATCCACCCCGGTTACGGCTTTCTTTCCGAAACGGCGTCCTTTGCCGAAGTGTGCGAAGCCGCCGGGATAAAGTTCATCGGACCACCGATAACCGCGATCGAGGCGATGGGCGACAAGGCGACCGCCCGTGAGACCGCCAAGCGCGCCGGAGTGCCAACGGTCCCCGGGTCGGAAGGCGTCGTCGGATCGGAAGCGGAGGCGTTACGGGTGGCAGCAGGAATCGGCTACCCGGTCATTCTTAAGGCGACGGCGGGCGGCGGCGGGCGCGGAATACGCGTGGTTCATACCGAGGACGAACTGATTGCCGCGCTCAAAGTCTCCCAGTCCGAGGCGGCGGCGGCATTCGGTAACGCCGACGTTTATATCGAGAAATATGTGACGTCCATGCGCCATATCGAGGTGCAGATTTTAGCGGACGAGCACGGTAACTGTATCCACCTCGGTGAGCGCGAGTGTTCCGTACAAACCGTCCGGCATCAGAAGGTGGTAGAAGAAGCACCGTCCGCAACGCTCTCTCTGGAACAACGGCTCACCATCGGTGCCGCAGCGGTTAAGGCGGCAAAGGCGGTCGGGTATACCAACGCGGGCACGGTAGAGTTTATCTGGACACCGGAGGGCGAGTTTTATTTCATGGAGATGAACACCCGGATTCAGGTCGAACACCCCGTGACGGAAGCGGTAACCGGGATAGATCTGGTCCAGTGGCAGATTCGGATCGCGGCAGGCGAAGCGTTGCCGCTCCGTCAGGATCAGATCCAGTGGAATGGGCACAGCATCGAGTGCCGTATCACGGCGCAGGACCCGCAACGCGGATTCGCCCCCGGTGCGGGGCTACTGACGAGCGTGCGCTTCCCCGGCGGTCTCGGGGTGAGAATCGACACACAAATCTATGGCGGCTACCTGATGCCCCCGTTCTACGACAGCAACCTCGCGAAAGTAATCGTCTGGGGCGAAACCCGGGACGAAGCGATCACCCGCATGCGACGCTGTTTGGACGAGTTTGTGGTGGAAGGGATACCGACGAACATCTCGTTCCTGCACCGGATTCTGGCGGACGATCGCTACCGGAGCAACGACATTTCCACGGCGTTTCTTCCGCAACTGATGTCGGAAATGGACCTGACGGGATAGGAACGTACGTGAGTCACCCCGCGCGCAAATGGTCGTAGACGGCTTGCGCTGCAGGCTTGCTCATGCCCGGAGCCTTCGCTAAATCCTCGACCCCGGCATTCTTCATGCGCTCCACGGAACCGAAGTATTTCAACAGGTTGCGGCGGCGGAGCGGTCCGATGCCCGGGATCTCGTCCAGCACGGACATGTTCGCCGCCCGCCCCCGAACAGTGCGGTGATACGTGATAGCGAATCGGTGTACCTCGTCCCGGACCCGTTGCAACAAAAACAGCGCGGGCGAGTTGCGCGGCAACTCGATCGGTTCGGCGCGTCCGGGGACATACACCAGTTCGAACTGCTTGGCGAGGCCGATCATCGGGAAGTCGAACCCGAATTGCTTCATCGCATCCTGCGCCGCCGAGAGTTGCCCTTTCCCGCCGTCAATCAGAATCAGATCCGGCTTCTGCGCGAACTTTGCGTTATTCTCCGTCATCTGGTTAAACCGGCGTGACAACATTTCGAACATCATCGCGAAGTCGTTGGGCGTGCCCTCCGACTGCTCGATCTTGAAGCGGCGGTATTCGCTTTTTTTCGGCTTGCCCTCCTCGAACACGATCATGCCGCCGACCGCATGCCGCCCCTGAACATTCGAGTTATCGTACGCTTCGATACGACGCAGAGAACTCTGGGGCATTTCCAGATACTGGGCGAGTTGAAGGAGGGAGCTGTCAATGCGACCTTGCTCCGCCGCCGAATGCGCTTTAATCTGTCGCAGGGCGAGTTCGGCGTTGGTCGCCGCCATCTCTAACAGCTTCTTCTTCTCACCCTGCTTAGGGACGGTGAGCGTCACCTTGGCCCCCTTTTTTTGTTTGAGCCACGACTCGATTATCTCAGACTCCTCGACGTATGTCGGCAAGACGATCTCGCTCGGCACGAACGAAGCGTCCTGATAATACTGTTTCAGAAACTCCGTCGTCGCTTCCGTCAATCCCCCTTCGCTGTCGGTTCCGTCCAGCAGGAAGTGCTCCTGTCCGATCAGTTTGCCGCCCCGGATGAAGAACATTTGCACGCACGCGCCCGATTCGTCGGCGACGACCGCCATGACATCCTGATCGCCCGTGGTGGTCGAGATTACTTTTTGCCGCTCGACGATCTGTTTGACGGAGTTGAGTTGGTCGCGAAACTTCCCCGCCCGCTCGAATTCCAGATTCTCGGCGGCGGCTTCCATCTTCGCTTCCATATCCTTGATGAGTTTGTCCTGCCGCCCCGACAGAAACATTTCCACGTCCTTGACTCCCTGCCAGTATCGGTCTTTATCCGCGAGGCTGGCGCAGGGTGCCTCCGGACATCTGCCCATGTGGTGATACAGGCAGGGTCGTTCGTGCTCGGTGTTTTTCCACGCTTTGCGGCACGTCACGAGCGGAAAAATCTTGTAAATTAGGTCCATACTCTGCCAGACGGCATGACCGGACGTATATGGCCCGAAGTATTTATTCCCGTCGCCCGTTTTGACCCGCCGGGTCACCAGAAGTCGGGGGAAGGGTTCCGACATCGTCAACTGCAAATACGGATAATGCTTGTCGTCGCGCA
>JACMMA010000204.1 GCA_014379275.1 Armatimonadota bacterium
AACACGGGGAACAGGATCGCGGCGAGGATAGCAATAATTGCTATAACTACGAGCAGCTCGATCAATGTAAACGCAGATCGTTTGAAATTCGGCAGGGTACGCATCGCTTCAGACTCCAATTCTAAGTAAACGGTGACGGTAATCGGCATGGAACGAATACCATAGGGGTATATCTGCTATCGTACCATTTTCCTAACGCCCTCTTGTTAAGAGGACGTTAAGGAAATGTTAAATCTATCCGCTATTTTGAAGTGGCGATATCATTTGGTGATTGTAAATGTGTCCACCACTTTGCCCTCCTGGTCTACCTGCTGCACCCTGAGACGGTTCCCGTCTACATCGATCAGTGTGAGTGAGTGCGTTTCGGAGATGAATTTGTCCGTGAATCCTTGCCATGATTCCGGTTTCGTTTGTTGCTCCGGGTTGTACAGGTTCGCCCCGCCCGCACCCGTCACCAGGTAGATCACGCCGGACGGTTTCGTTCGCTTGACACCATCGAACACCTTGTCGAGCGTCCACGTACCGTCTACCTTCCGACCTTCGTTTTTCTGCCCTTTGGCGGAAACGAACCGTAGCGGGAAGGATCGTTGGTAGTTATGTACGTGACCGTTCAGAACGAGGTCCACCTTCCCCTGCTCGAACAACCCGGCGACGACACGCATCTGTTGCTCGCCGAAATGTTTCACCGACGAGTTGAAGCCGGGCTGATGAAAACCGACGAACCGCCATTTCGCCTTTTGTGCGCTCTTCAAATCCTGTCGCAGCCACTCCTGCATCCCGGGATCGCTCCAATTGACATAAGGGTTCGCATCCAACACCGTCCAGTGGACGTCGCCGTAATCGAACGAGAAGTTCGCCATGCGCGGATAGGCACTCCCCGCAGCCGCTTTGAACGCGTTCTGGCTATTCACATCGCCGACAAACGGGGCGGTGTTCGGCCCGCCCGCAATCAGTGCGGGACCGTTGAGGGGCTGTTTCCAGTACAAGAAGTAGGCAAGTCCGTCGGGCGACTGGTCGAAATCGGGGTGCAAAATGTCGTGGTTCCCCGGTGCGGCGACGAACAGTGTGGAACGAAGCAAGGGCACTCCGTCATACCGGGTCGCGTTGTCAGCGTTGTAGATCGGGAAGTACTTCGTGCGATACTCGGAAACGCGCCCACGACCGTAGACGATGTCCCCTGTCACGAAAACGTAGTCTGGTTTGGCGCGGTACGTTTGATAGGCGATCGCCTTCTGCTCGGCGGAGTTGACCCCGCAGTCACCGAAAACAACGATGCGGCTTTTTTGTCCGCTTGATTTTGGCGGCATCGCGGTTGCTTCGAACACCGGGGATCCGTTTCGCAGAACGCGGTACGGGTTCGCCAATCCCGGCGTGAGGTCGGAAAGTTCGGCGGTATAAACCCGGTGCGGCTCGATTGTCGTGACTCGCACGGTCTGGAAAGCGGGTGACTTCGGCACCGTGGTCCATTTGTTTTTGCGCCGTACTTCGACCGCCCATTTCGCGGAGGTGTCATCGGGCGCATGCCACACCACGCTTAGTCGCTTCGCAGCGTCCTTCACATCGGGGTTGCCCCACTGCAAATATGGTTTCACGACGAACGGACTGTTGAGAACGGCGGGCGCGGAAACCGGCGCGACATCCGGCGTCTGGGCGGACACGGGAGGTACGGGCGAGGCGGCGAGTGACAACGCGGGGAGTAGATAGTAAAGTAGGCGCATGGGGAACAACCTTTCGGGACGAAAGAGACTCGCGCTCATTATAACCCTATGCTTTTGCCTGTTGTGTTAACGCAGTGTTAAATTTTAGCCGAAGTCAACCGCATCCGCGCAGCCAATATTCGTCCGTCGAATGCAAAGTCCTCGCGCTGCTTCGCCTTTTGCCAGACGGTAGACGCGGTCACCATCTGTATACGTCTTTTACCGCATCTCCTGCCCGCCGGTGACATTGATCGCCTGCCCGGTCATGTAGGCGGCGTCGGGGGAGCACAGAAACACCATCACCCCCGCGACGTCGGCATAAGTCGCGCCACGCCCGAGTGGGACCTGTCCCTCGTACTTGGCGCGGACCTGTTCGCGGGTCAGTCCCTGCGTTTGCGCATACTGATCGAACAACGAATCCTGCCAGAGAGTCCCGTCTAAAAGGTTCCCAGGGCAGATGGCGTTCACACGCACCCCGTGCGGCGCGAGATCGCGCGCGATACTTTGCGTTAAGCCGATACCGCCGAACTTCGAGGCCGCATACGCCCCGTTGCGAAACGACCCCTTCTTCCCCGACTTGGAGTTGATCTGCACGATAGAGCCGGATTTTTGCCCGATCATTACCCGCGCCGCTGCCTGCGCCGACAGGAAGTAGCCGGTCAGGTTCACGTCTAACACGCGGCGAAAATCGTCGGGAGACATTTCGGTAATGTCGGCGGCTTTCAAGATCCCGGCGTTCGAGATCAGAATATCGAGTTTACCGAACGCGGACACGGCGCGATCCGTCATCGCGGCGCACGATTCGGCGTCGGTCGCATCGGAGCGGAACCCGATAGCATTCCGTCCCGTCTCGTCGGCGATTTTCTGTGCGGCGGCTTCCGCTTTTTCGGCGTTGATGTCAGCGAGAAGCACGTCGCAACCTTCCTGCGCGAGACGAAGCGCGAGGGCTTCGCCCAGACCCTGCCCCGCCCCGGTGACGATAGCCGATTGGTTTAGAAGGCGCATCTACTTCGCCGCCTCCCTTAAAAGTTCCGCTTCGGCTTCCTGCGTCCAGAACTGCCCGTCCTTGAGTTTGGCATAGACATTCGGGCGGACGCTTTCGAGATCGGGAATCGCGGTCAGCGGGAGGTTTTCGATCTGCGGGAAGATCACCGTTTTGCCGGGGAATCGCCCACCTTTTACCGCGTCCAGTCCGTCGCGGAACGCTTCGAGTCCGCCAATCGCGGCGAGCGAACCGCCGGTGTCTAACTTGTCGGCTTCCATCAGGTCGCGGGTGCGGCGCATGTCCTCGATAGACGAGCCGGACGTTCCGACGATGCGGACGTTTTTGAGGGCGATGTCGCTCATGTCCAGCGTCGCCATCGTGCCGCGAGCGACCCCGGCGAACACGTTCATCACGCCGTTTCGAGCGAGGCGCGGGAAGCCGTCCTCAATCGCTTCGATGCTCGGCACCATCACGACAATATCGTCGTAGCCGTCCGGGGCGAGCGCGGCGTGATCGGGCGCAGTGTCGCGGATGTTAAGGTAAACCATCTCGACGCCGCGTTCCTTCGCCAGCCCGCCGAGTCGAGATTCGAGGGCGGCAAGCCGGTTGTCGTTGCGGTCGGTGCAGACGATCTTCGCGGGCGGTTTCGGGAGTTGGAGTGCGCGTTGGACGTGCATCTGCCCCATCGGGCCTGCCGCGCCGATGAACCATGCAATGCCGCCTGGCTCTAGGTCGTTGCGGTTGTTTTCTTCCGGACCAGTAAAAAGCCAACCATCATAATGAATCCGACCAACGTCTACAGAAACTTCACCAGCAGGGCCGTTCCGAAGCCGCACACGCGATCCTTTCCCTAATTTTTCACATGCTCTTTCAAAAACGGTCCGTGACGGCTTCCCCAAAAATACGATCACTTCGTAGGGTTCGTCGTTGTCGTTGCGAGGAACAGTCCCACGACCATGCCAGATCTTCCCATCAAGTGAATATTTTTTGTCGTTCGCTTCAGCATCGGCAACGATTTCCCCGATGTTGCTAACGACAATAAGTTTGGTTTGCACGCGACCAGTGTTATCGCCTTGAGTCCAGTGGTAAGCGGCTTCGACACACGCCCAGGGTTCGACTAACGCGGCTTCCGCGTACCCGGTTTCATCTTCAATCGGAAGTAGATAACAACCTTCGTCGCCTTCCAGCACTTCGGGACCGACAATGCCGTATTGCGCCATGCCGCCCGATAGCGCGTAGCCGTAGGCGAGGTTTTTGCCCTTGTAGTATACGTCCGCCTGCACGATGAACCGCTCACCGGCGTGGAACTTCTCTGCGACGCTGGCGCCCGCTTTGACGACCGTGAGCGCGACTTCGTGCCCCATCACGACCGGTTCTTTCACCAGATCGCGCCCGACTAACC
>JACMMA010000205.1 GCA_014379275.1 Armatimonadota bacterium
ATCGCCGCGTTGTTGTACAGAATATCCACCGGGACGTTCCGCTCGTTGACACCGGAAATGATTTCGGCGATCCCCGCCGCACTCCCCAGGTCGCCCGACACCGCGAACGATTCCACGCCGACCTCCTGTACCAGACGCAACGTCTCTACTGTGTTCGGCAACTGCCGCCCGTGCACGATCACCCGGCAGCCGTGCTTCGCCAGGCCGACCGCGATCTGCTGACCGATCCCCCGGCTCGACCCCGTGACCAGTGCCCATCTCCCGTCCAATTGTCCCATATATTTTTTCCTTCTTACTTCGTATCGTCGCGAAGCACCCAGCCTTGCGCTTTTAGCCAGAAAACGAGGTCACTCGCCCACGGGTGAACGTTGGCGAAGGGGTCTTTGTCGAGAAGACCGATACCATGTCGTCCTTTCTGGTAAACGTGCAGGTCGAATGGTACCTTGTTCGACTGCAACGCGCCGGCGAACGCCAGGCTGTTTTCGACCTTGACCGCGGTGTCTTCGCCCGTGTGCCAGAGGAAACAGGGCGGCGTCTGCGGGGTCACCTGTCGCTCATTCGAAAGACCGTCTACCAGGCTCTTTGCCGGGAAGTCGCCGAGCAGGTTCTGACGGGAACCGGCGTGGGTGAGTCCCTCCTGCATCGAAATAACGGCGTAGCAGAGGACGCCCAGAGAGGGGCGGCTACTCTGCCGCTCGACAGGATCGGGGTCGTCCGCCTTGCCCGCGTCGAAATGGGTCAGCAACGTGGACGCCAGATGCCCGCCCGCAGACGAACCCATGATGCCGACGCGGTTCGGGTCTATGTTCCACTCGGCGGCGCGGGTGCGAACGGTCCGCACTGCCCGTGCCGCGTCCTCTAACATGACGGGGTGCCGGTAGCCGCCTGACCCCAACCGGTACTTCAGCACGAAACAGACGATGTTCTGTTGATTCAAGAACAGCGCGTAGTCGCGCCCTTCATGGTCGGCAAGCCCCCCGTAGCCGCCGCCGGGGCAGATCACCATCGCCGGGCGCGGCGTAGCGGCGGTTGCGTCAAGCAGGTACGGCGTGAGGGTCGGTATATCCTCCGGGCGGGTGCCCAGCGCATTCGGCACCTTACCTCCGGCCCAGAGCGGCACGGGCGTCGGTTCGGCGGCGTTCGCGGGGGAGGTGATTGTGCCGAACACTACCAGAGGAATCAACAAGAGCAAAAAGAAGAAAAGTAAATTCGTCATAGCCGCTGGCATTATACCTAAAAATCCCGCCGGTCGGCGAGGAAGGGTAGCTCGCGGCGGTAACTTGCGACGAACCGGGGATCGAGCGTTGCCGAAAGAACAGTCTCCTGATAAGACGCCTCCGCCAGAACCGCCCCGGAAGGATCCACAATGATACTGCGACCGGGATACGTCAGCGGCACCGGGTCTGTCCCGACCCGATTCACACCGACGACGTACGCCTGATTCTCGATCGCCCGCGCCCGTAGCAGCGTGTCCCAGTGATGCGCCCGTGCTACCGGCCAACTAGCTATCACGACAAACGTTTCCGCCCCCCGGTTCGTCGCCTCCCGAAAAACTTCCGGGAATCGCAAATCGTAGCAGATCAGCGGCGCGACCCGTAGCCCGCCGATCTCCCACACGACCGGCGCGTCGCCCGCCGCGTAGTGCGCGCCCTCGCCGCCCGGCGTGAACGGATACATCTTCGCGTACCGCCCCGCCAGTGCCCCCGAGGGATCGAATACCACGGCTTCGTTGCGCGGGCGGTCATCGCCGGTTCGCGTCACGACGCCGCCCAGCACGTAGCAACCGTACTGCCGCGCTAACCCGGACAGGAAGCCCGCCGTCACTCCAGTTTGTATGTCCTCCGCGACGGCTCGCGCGTTCATCGAGAAGCCCGTCGCAAACATTTCGGGTAGCACGACGAGACTACCGGGGACCGGGTCCACCCCGGTGAGTCGTGCCGCCACCCTCGCGAAGTTGGCGGGCTTATCTTCCCAGACAATATCCATCTGGCAGGCGTGGACGATGAGCATGGTTCGCTATCCTCGGGGATGTTCCAACCCCTTACAATCGCCTGCCGGCGATCGCCCGAAAACGGCGCATCATCATGGCGGTCTTCATTATACTCTCGTCGTCGGCGCGAGGCCCCTCGCCCACGGTTTCCGTCGCCATGGTCGCCATCTGTTGCCGCAAAGATTCGACCTGCTCCGCCATGACGCTATCCATGCGATCGCCCGGGTTGCCCGCGCCGTCCGGAACATTGATCCACCGCATGATCGAGGAAAGAAACAACTCCTTCAAATACGCGAAGGAGAAATCCCCGGTCAACTCCGCGACCGCCACGATCCCGCCGTCCGAAAGCCGCAACTCGTCCTGCAAGCCTTGGTTCCACAGGCGGATATATGCCTGCCGCTCGCCGAGGCCGGGCAACTCGAAGTGATACTTACGGTCGAAGCGCGACGGACGGTCGACAATCGAGGCATCCAGGCGTTCCGGGTGGTTGGTCGTCGCCAGCGTGACAATGCCGGCGTTCGACGCGAAGCCGTCTAACTCGTTCAGAAAGAACGCGCGGTTGTATTCGTCGATCAGCGAGTCGAGATCCTCCAGCACCAGGATGCACGGCTTGGTCTGCCGCGCACGTTGGAAAACTAGGCGGATATTGTCCTGATCCGTGGCATGCTCGCTCTTGAAACTCTTCACGTACAGGCAGGGCACCCCGGATGCGTTGATGAGCGACTTAACGCAGTGCGTTTTCCCGTTGCCCGGAGGACCGATGAAAAGCACACCGCGCTTCCAGGGAACGCCGTATCGCTCGTACTGCGCACGACTGCTGAAAAAACGGGAAACGTCGTCCGCGATCTCCTGTTTCAGGCTGCCTTTCAGGATCAAATTCGCGAAGTTGCTTCCCTGAATCGCCGCGAAAAGATCTTTGCTCTTGTGCCATCCCCCGTTTTCGTAGACGAGCACTTCGCTACGCACTTCCGAGGACCACTCGCAAACCGCGGCATAAAACCGTTCCGCGACCGCCTTCTGCTCCGTAATGATCCAGTAACGGCTTTCGCGGGTAAACCCGACGGGCCATTCCATCAGCAGGACGTCCAGGGCGTCGTCTTCCCACTGCACCGCGAACCACAGGTTTTGAAAGGAGTGGGCGATGCCCTTCTCCGTGCCGTGCCAGTCCGTAGAGATCTGGTTGTAAAGCGTTTCGGATTTCGCGAGCACCGTGCAGTGACCGCCTTCGACGAACTGTTTCAGGTCGAAGGGACAACCGTCGCCTTCGATGAGTGCTTTCTCCGGGAAGAGTGCCGCGAGACGCTTCCCGACCTCGTAGCCGATCGCCGTCACCGGGTGTTTCAAACTGTCGCCTAAAATCGAGTCCCACGGATTCATGTTGCTTTCCCCCTGTCGAACGTCCCACAGTCCGTCACGTACCATCACTCTCCCAGCGGCGGTGTTCTGAGCGAACTACTTCGCCTTATATCCCTCCCAGAGCCATACCAGCGCCTCGGGAAGGGTCTGTCGGGTCACGCGACCGTCGGTGTGGCCTGCGCCTTCGGCGAAAACGTAGCGATAGGCGTAGCGCTTGGATTTCAGTGCCGCCGCCATGCGCTGATTCGCCATCACCCAGTTGTGGAGCGACGCTTCGTCGAGTTTCGAGCCGTTGTCGTTCTCGCTGACCTCCAGCCAGATGCGGAGCGGCTTGCGCTTGGTTTTCGGGATCAGGTTTTCGTGGTACTCCCACGCCCCGTGCGGCGATGCCGGATTGAACGGCGACTGCTGATCCACATAGGTGCCGGAATACGTCAACACGCGGTGGTACAAATCCGGGCGGAACCACGCCATCGTGAACGCCGCCGATCCGCCCGAACTGCCGCCCATCGTCGCCCGACCTTTCGGGTCTTTCGTGAACGTGATGCCGTAGTCCTTGCTGATTCGAGGCAACACTTCGATCTCGACGAAGTTCGCATACACGCCGGATACCGTGTCGTATTCCAGACCGCGCTGGCTGCCTTTGGAGTCGCCGCCGCCCGACTCGATCAGGATCGCGACCATCGGCGGGACGCGGCGTTGGTGGATCAGGTTATCCAGCACCTTGAACACCGTATCGCCATACCAGGGGCCATCCTGGACCACGACAAACGGGGCGGGCTTGCCGGAAACATAACCGGTGGGAACGTAAACCATAACCTTGCGCTCATACGGCACGACTTGCCCCGGACGGTCTTTCGCGATACCAGGATAGATTTTGCTATCGGTAGATTTCATCGTGAATTCGTGGATCGTCCCTCGCGGTACTCCGTCCTTGACAATCGTCTCGGGCGCGTCGGCATAAGCCGGTCCGATGACGAATTCCGACTTACCCGTTGTCCGTACGGGTGCCGCTTTCACTGCCGTGGTATCGTCGGCAACAACGGGACACGCCCCGATTAATACGGCGGCACAAGCCGTTAGGAAAAACGCTGTCTGATAAAGGTTTGGCATAAATGTTTCCGGGGCGAATCGAATCGATCCCCATATCGGTTCGACGCGGCTTTGTACGCTTCCTGCTCATCCGCGATTTATCACGGTGATCCCGCTCTTCTGTCTTTTGTCGGGTACCCTGTAGCGACCGATAGTTTCTTCGGGTGCGGCACGGGGAATCATCTCTCAGGATGCCGCGCCGAATATCCGCTGAGATGATTCCGGGCCAGGGACGGCGCCGCGGTGACTTCGACGGGTCACCTCCGGACCCCCGACGGAGTGGCGTTGATCGGGACAATTATTATGAACAAACTGCTACTCGTCACCGGAGCCGCTGGACGTATCGGCTCTTACTTCGCCCGGCACCACGGGCAGAGCGATTATCGTTTGCGCCTGATGGTGCGGGGCGACGAGAAAAACATAAACGCGCTCGATGATCTCGGGGAGGTAGTGACCTGCGATCTGTCCGATGTATGATTCCCATCCGCGCCACGGTCGGGGTGTAAGCGACCTGAATCGTAAGCCCAACCCAGGGCCGATTAGGAGCAGACTACTCCTAATCGGCCCCTGAGACGCATTAAGCCGCTTCGTGTTTGCGACTGCCCCGCCGGCGCAGCACGGCGAAAGCGAGGGGCAGCCCGACACAACCGAGGAAGGTGGCGGTAGAGGGTTCCGGGACGATAACGGGCATGACAGGACCTAGGTTGTTTGTATCCAGCGTCACCGCGCCGTTGCGTGCCAGAACCCTACCCTCCGGAATCGACGCGCCGGTCGTCAGAGTAATGCTGTCCATGGCAAGGATATTTCCGGTGAATACGGTTCCGGTACCCAGAGTTGCAGACGAACCCACTTGAAAGAAAATGTTCTCGGAGGTCGCGCCATTGACCATAATGACATCCGAGTTGGACGCCGTTGTGAGTGTGCTGCCGATCTGAAAGTCGAAGCGTGCGTTCGGGTCGCCCTGGGCGTCGAGAACGAGCGATCCCGTCAACTGGGCGGACGAACTGAAGCTATAAACGCCCGGTGTAAGAGTCAGGCCGCCCAGATCCTGCCCGGTCAAATCCTGGTTAGACGCCTCCCCAGCGATAACATTGTAGGCAGTTGTCAGATCCTCCTGTGCCTGTTGAGCGATGGCGTCATTCGAATGCAGTACGCCATCGACGACCATCCCGGACGGGAATCCCGTTATCGCCGTGCCCTCAGCGACCCCCACATGTCCGAAAACGACGGTGGGGCCGGTGTTTGTTACCGTGGAGCCAGCCAGAACTCCGAAGCTAAACGCCTCACCGAGGGTAACTGGCACGGGGTCACCCTGCACTGGTGATGCGGCGAACGTCATCAGGAAAGCGAGTGCGGGCAAAACATAATTGCGCATCGGCGTCGACGCGGCTTTGGGTAGTAATTTCTTCATGCGGATCTCCGATTCAACCAGTCTGATTTGCGGGTTTATTCGAATCATTGCGAAAATGATTTCTGCCCGATGCCCGCATTTTAACCTGGTACTGGCAATCGCGCATCGAGCTTAAGTCGTGTTTTATGGCTGTGCCTTTTGCCTGTTTTTTTCTCGATTAACCCGGCACATTTATACTTTCGTATCAATGAGCTCTAGACTATACTTTCGATACATAAGTCGGGAGGAGATCGCACTTCGCCGATCACGCGCCCTTGATTCCGGCGGAAGAAGTAGCGGTGATTTCGGGTATACAAACAATACCCGTGTCGAAAACACAACGCCGAACGATGAAAGTTTACGAATGAATCGCCCACCCGACGAGTACCGGACCGTGCTCCCCGATCTCTTACGCCGTTTCGTTTCCGACGTCTTTGTTGCCGCAGGAATGCGACCCGAACAATCCAGTTTTTTATCCGATTTACTGGTGACCAACGATCTCCGCGGCGTTTTCAGCCACGGCACGCGACAGGTCGCGGCGTACGTCGAGCATTTTCGAGCCGAACGTCTGACGCCGATAGCGGAAGTCACTACCGTGCAGGAGTCGCCCGCGACCCTGGTGCTGGATGGGGGCGGGGGACTCGGGTATTTCCCCTGCTACGAGGCGGTGACGCGCCTCGTCCCGAAAGCGAAATCGGTGGGGATCGCCGTCGCGACGACGCGCAACCACGGTCACTTCGGCGCGGCGGGGATCTACGCGCGCGTGCCCATTGTGCACGACCTGTTTTGCTTCGTGACTTCCGGGCATCAGTTGGATCTGCAACCCGATCAATTCGTAATGCGGGCGGCGGGCGGCTCGCCGATGGCGTTCGGCATCCCTACCGGCGACGAGCCGCCGTTCGTGCTGGATTTCGGCGCGATCCACGATCTGTACGGGGGACCGGACAAGACACGCGCCCTGATGGAAATCGCCCCGAGCACCGTGCTGCGCAGTTTCGGTCTGGGGTGTGCCTGCCAGGCACTGGGGGGATTACTGTGCGGCATCCCGCTCGATCCGAACCAGGCGAACCGCACGTGGTCCGGCGCGAATCAGGGCAGCTTCTTGATTGTGGTGGACATCGCGATGCTGCTCCCGACGGACCAGTTTCGTCGCGAAATGGATGCCTACGCCCGCGCCGTACGGCGGATGATGCCGCTCCCCGGCTTCGAAAAAGCGTACCTTCCGGGGGGAGTCGAATGGGAGCAGGAGCAATGGTTCGCGCGGGACGGCATTCCCGTTCGTCCTAAAGACGTGCAGGCACTGGAAAAACTGGCGGAAGAGTACCGCCTCGTCTGCCCGGCCTTCACCCGGCCGGATACGAGCAGTGAAGCTACCTGATACGGTAGCATCAGGCGCGAGACGGCGTGTTCGCCATGAATGGTTGCGCGCCGGTCACATTCGCCGTGTTCTTACCTGTTGATCCAACTGCATGATTTGCTGATTGAGATTCGAAATGTCACGCTGGTGTGTGTTCGCGAGATCCTGTTGGTATTGTTGTATCTTTTGCTCTAACTGAGCGTTCCTTTGCTCCAGCCGTGTGACCCGTTGCTGGAATGCGGCGGCGCTTTTCGACTGCTCCGTGTCGGCTTTCACCGCCGCTTCGAGAGCCGCTATGCGCTCCCTGTCGCTCTTTTGCCTGGGCTGAACTTTCTCCTGTGCCAGGGAACCCATAGGGAGCGAAAGTACTCCTACAACGACACAGACGGCGCACGCGAACGGAATCACTGTCTTGCTAAAACTATTCATGACGAATTTACTCCTGATTCCCATACGGCTATCCGGATACCGACGTGACCGGATAGAAATCCCGAACGCGCCAGTCCTTTATCTCCAGGCGTTCCGCCCGCGATAAAGAGGCATGCACATACGCCCGTTGCGCCCGTCTGATCGGGAACCGCTACATACCCTGTACACGTCGCTGACCGCGCTCATGCCCCGCCACCTCGTCGTCGGCGGGGAGCAATTCGCCGACGAATTGACCACGAGGCGCTACCAGGAGGACGAAACCTGGGACGGCGGCGCTCACCTCACTCTTGTCGCGGAGCGGGCGGGGCGCCCCGTGGCGTTCGCCCACGCTTCTTTTCTTGAACAGGACGCCCGCTATTCTGACTTGAAAGCGGGGGCAGGGATGTTGCGATTTGCTTTCGCCTCGCCGGACGATGCGGATGCCCTGCGAGCCGTTGTTCGCCCGATCACGCAGGCGGCGCGGAAGCGGCGTTGCCCGGAATTGCGCGCCTTCGCCGGATACGCCCCTTTATTTCATAATTGCGGTCAAAGTGCGGTATCGAACGCGTGGCCGTGGGTAGGCCGGGCGCTGGTCCAGGAAGGGTTCGAAACGTTGGGGTCGCCCGTGCTCGCGATGCACCGCCGTATGAGTGAGATTATGCCGCCCCGTCTGCCCCTGCCCGAAGGAGCCGAACTGCGCTACGATTGGGTGACCCGGATTGGCGAACGCGACAAAACGGAGGGCGGCTACCATATTTTGTTCGGCGAGGACCGCGCCGCCGAATCCATGTGGCACTTCGGGGAAAAGTACGTACGCGGCGTCGGCAACGCCCACGCCCACCTGT
The DNA here is from genome assembly GCA_014379275.1 of Armatimonadota bacterium. Lineage (GTDB taxonomy): Bacteria > Armatimonadota > Armatimonadia > Armatimonadales > Armatimonadaceae > JACMIU01. Next base: position 8,439 of record JACMMA010000205.1, read on the forward strand.
TCTGGCTGGGCACGAACGATCCATACCGGGGGCGGGGACTGGGGCGCATCTTGCTACGGGAAACGCTCAGGCGGGCGCAGGAGTCGGGCGCACGTGGCAGCGACCTGCGTTGCAACATCGACAATTTTTATGCGCATGCCCTGTACCGTGCCGAGGGCTATGAACCGAACGACCTTCTCTGGGCGTTCCGACTCGTCCGATGAGAAATGTCGGCGTAGAGATCTACCGGAACCTAATGCGATATAAAATTGGTGTCCCCTCACATAAAGGCTCAATAACATTTTGTAACTCCCGCAATGGTGCGGATTCCGAACCGATACTCACGGACGCGACATGACTGACAGCTCAAATACAATCAAGGTCGTCAGGACCGGAGACCAGGAAAAGTACGGGCTCGTCAACAGGCACGTATTTGGCTTGAACCTGTTCTCAGCAAACGATGTACCCTGCCGCATCGGGCAGCGTCCTGATGTGTTGTTCCTGAAGTATCTTACAGAGCGGGTGCCGTGCAGCGCCCAGGTCGGCGCACTTTACCTCAAGGACTGCACAGAAGCGCCCGAGGAAATGTTCGGATTGCCCGACGGTCCCGACGCCGAAACGCCCTACCACATGGTACGGCGGGTCGGGTTCTTTGATGGCTTCTACGATTTACAAGGCGGCGTGCCGTTCGAGATGTGGCTGGTAGACGGCGAATGGGTGAGCGGCGAAACATTGTACGGCGACTGCTTTTTCCCGCGCGTCACCCCCGCCTTCTGGGAAACGCTCCAACGCGGAGAAGGCGACCTCGATCAACTCTTTTCCTGCCACGGGCTCGTGCTGTACGCAGGACCGAAGACAAAAGAGGCGGGGGTAAATATGGTCGCCCTTCTTGACGAGCCGTTCTCGGACGAGGGGCAGTTCCTCCGCACCGCGACGGATCTGTACGCGGTGCTGGTTCTGACCGGGCATGACGGGCAGTTCTTCCACGCGTTCGCCAAAAGTGCCGACGACTTCGCGTTGTTGGAACCCGCGCTCTCGGACGCGGTGCGGGCGGTGGAGGGGTCGGATTGGTTCCGAACGAATAAAGCCAGGCTCGCTTGGAGCGAAGAACTCGACGCATGCCTGATGTTGCCGATATCGCGGGCAGTGGAGGCAAACACATGACACCCGTCGCCCGCAGGGCCATCGACAACTGCGCCGTGTGCCTGTACTTTGATGCGGACGCCGCTGCCGCCGTCCGCCTCGCCTGGAAGCGAATCGCGGAAGCGGGCATCTCGGACGAGATGCCGGAGGCGGGTTGGCGTCCTCATGTCACGCTGTCGGGTTGTCGTGACCTGCGCCTGGAAGAGTATCTGCCTGTGCTTCGGGAGTTCGCCGCTCAGACCAAACCGCAGGATATTTCGTTTACGAGCGTCGGCTACTTCGGCGGGGGAAATCGTCAAACCGTGTTTCTCGCCCCGACTGTCACACGCGGCTTGCTGGACTTGCACGAGCGGCACCACGGGCTAGTCGCTCCGTTCTGCTCGGCGGTGTCGCCCTACTACACGCCGGACGGCTGGACGCCACACTGTACGCTGGCACTGAACCTGCCTACGGAGAGACTCGCGCAAGCGGTCACGCTGACGGACGACTTCGGTCTACCGATCATGGGCAGATTGATGGCGGTTGGCGTCGTGCGCGTCGCCCGACCGCAAGTGGAGGAACTGTCACTGCTCGCACTGGATTAAACCCGCGCCGTACCTACGCGCGCGGGACTCGCATAGACACACCGACCGCTTGTTCGGGCGCTGACACCGTCCTTTGAAGGACAACAACAGACGCGGCTCGAATCTCTGATTCATGCACGACAGCGATGGAGACAGGAACGTGGATAATGCCCTGCGCTACGGCGAGGCGGCGCGGCCCAGTAACGAAGAATTGGCGCATATGAAACTGGCGTTGCCTGTCGGACTCCGCGCGGCAGGAATGGTTCGCAGTTAGCAATGGGCAGTGAAACCGCTGTGCCGCGACAGCATCGGCACCTCGGGGTGTACGGAGTCTGCATCCTGGACGAACGCGTTTTGCTGATACGCAAGGCACGCGGTCCTTACACGGGTCTTCTCGATCTGCCTGGGGGCGGCATCGAGTTCGCGGAGGAACCCGAGATGGCACTACAGCGCGAGTTCCGGGAGGAAACCGGACTGACGATCAGTAACCCGTCGATACGGCAGGCGGCTTCGAAACTGGTACGCCATGAGGCGGAAGACGGTGTGGAGGAGGAACTGCACCACGTCGGCCTGATTTATGACGTATCTGTGAGCAGGGGTAGCAAGGACACACTGCCCGAACCCGATCGGTTTCCGGACGGTCAGGACTCGCTCGGCGCGAGCTGGGTTCGGCTCAGCGACGTCGACGAAATCGCGCTCACCCCGTTCGCGCGACTGGCATTGGCCGGGGGGACTCGCGTCAGCTCCGGCTGGTGATCACCGTTTCAGGGCACTCCGCCCGCTAAAATCTGCTCCAGTGCGTTTGCGTGCAGGGTATAGGCTTGTGGGAACTCGCGCGTGTAGAGAATCATGCGCACTAATTCCAGCGTGTGCGGTTGCGATTGCAGATAGGCGATAATGGCGCCCAGTGCGATCGGGGCGGCTAGCGTCATCGGGAAGGAAAATGCCCC
>JACMMA010000206.1 GCA_014379275.1 Armatimonadota bacterium
GACTGGGATAACGCCGTCGCCGCGTGGCAGAGTCTGCGGACCGATGACGGGGCGACGTTTGACACCGAGATCGTTCTGCACGCGGACGAAATCGCGCCGCATGTTTCCTGGGGCACATCGCCGGGACAGGTTGCGCCGATCACCGGGATCGTGCCCTCGCCGGACGATTACACCGACCCCGCCGACCGCCGTTCGGTGGAACGTGCACTGGAATACATGGACCTGACGCCGGGACAGAAGATTACGGATATCATGCTTGATACCGTATTTATCGGCTCCTGCACCAACGGGCGTATCGAAGACCTACGCGCGGCGGCAGCGATTCTCGCGGGCAAGAAAGTAAAGGACGGACTCCGCGCCCTGTGCGTCCCCGGTTCGTATCCGGTGAAGCGGCAAGCCGAAGCCGAAGGTCTCGACAAGGTGTTTCAAGCCGCCGGTTTCGAGTGGCGCGAACCCGGTTGTTCGATGTGCCTCGGCATGAATCCGGACATTCTCCAGCCGGGCGAGCGATGCGCGTCCACGTCGAACCGCAACTTCGAGGGGCGACAAGGTAAAGGCGGCCGCACCCACCTCGTTTCGCCGACCATGGCGGCGGCGGCGGCGATTGCCGGTCGCCTCGTGGACGTTCGCGAAGTCACGAAGTAGCCCGCGACCGGGACAAAAAACGTGCCTGTTGCTGACAGTAACCGAACTCTGTCTACTAATCCACTCTGCTCTAGCCTAACCACCGGGGGGTGTATACAATTCCCTTGAAGGGCGGCGTTTCTCGTGCGGGAAACCAATCAGCCGCCCGGAAAGGCGACAGTGACATGGCATTGATAACAGTTTCGCATCTTTGTAATGGTCGCGGTACCTTCGTGACCAGAGTCGTGGATAGCCGAACTGCCGGCGTGCATCCGTCGAGATCCTTGGTCGTTGGTGCGACGATCTGCGAGTACGCCTACGGGAATAGGTTCATGGGTACCGCCCAGATGCAGGTCATGAACGTTGTCCCAGGGTACGGCTACGTAGATGTGCGGTGCTACGTGGGCTGGAACTCGCCACTGTGGTGTGAGCTCAACCTGATCCTCGACATCTATTAGCGAGGGGAAAGCGTCAGAGACGGAGGAGACGGCGCGAAAGTGCAGTCATTTGGGTCCCCGTCTCCCACCGTCTCTGGCACCTCCCATCCGCTTCCTCATCGAATGTTCGGTGCTCCCTGGATTTGCGAAGCCGACGGTAACTGGACGGACTGGGAAGGAGAACCTTTTACACAATCGGATATTCAACTCAGCGTTGCTAGGGGCGCGTCCGACGCCCTAAACTTATTCCCGTAGGGGGTGTGTCTCGTGCAAGAGATTACTTTGAGCCCCCTGGGAAAGGCGGCGACGGCATGGCATTGCGTACAGTTCAAGTGTGGAGTTCTGGGTACGGGACGTTTATCTATCGGGTTCAGAATGGCCTAACGGCGAGCGTTCGGCCCTGGACACCCATCGGCGGCGCGACAATCACAGAGTTCCGCTACCAACCTTATGGGGCTTTTATGGGACAGGCATTGATGCGTGTGTGCAACGTTTCTCCCGGCAATGGCTTCGTAGACGTCCGAGTGGAAATCGGCTGGAACTCCTATCTGGTTTTCCAATTAACACTGCTCCTTGATGCCCCCTGACGGGTGCCTCATCGTGGATCGAGAGGTGGTACCGCTATGATGCCCCTTCTTTTTTCGCGTGCCGTGGAGCGAAGAAGCATGCGACCGTCGCTACGAACCAGCACTTACCCCCGTCAGCCTTGCTGTGACCAAAACGGACGCTATCACAGACGGGGTTTTCTGAGCATAGCCTGCAACCATCAAATGGTTGGTGGACAGTGCAAAAAACGTGCTACACACTGGTAAATCGACTCTAAAGCTTATTAATTCATGGCGGCTTGCTTTCACAACCACTGAACCATATACCAGGTAACGAAGGAACTGTTTCTCGTGCAGAGAACGGAATAACGCCTTCACGGAAAGGTGAGTAGAATAGCGATGGTAGTACTAGTAAGTGACGGTAAGAACAGGGGTGTATTCGTCCACCGTGTTAACACCGGAGGCAATACCCGTCCGGGTTCTGCGTGTTTCGCTTCTGTCATGGAGTACATCAGTGGCGCGCGAGGTAACATGGGTCTTGCCGTGTGTCGCGTTTTGGATGTCGTTCCGGGGCAGGGTTTCGTCGATGTGCGACTCGACATCACATGGGAAAAACCCTTGCCGTACCGTGTAACCTTGCTTATAGCTCGAGAGTAACCACTATGCCCGCTTCCAGTCGGGATAAAGCACACCGTCCGGCGACGACGTTCTTTAAGTTCATCCTCGCCGGACCGCATACGGAGGCACTCGTCCTACGCGAGAATTTCGCGGTATTCTCCCAATCGTTTTTAGTCCTGGGAATCCCGTGCCAGATCAATGCGCCCGACTCGCATTTCTCATTTTTCCGTGTGCTGGGCTTTGTATTGCTCAATCGCTTTCTGCAAAAACGGGGGAAGCTTTTCTAGCGATACGCCCCCCACCAACTCTACGACACCGGGTGTTATAGCCAGCAGTTCTCGACCAGCCGCCTTTTTCTGGATGGTAAATAGTAGTGACAGCGCCTTCAAATCCGCGTCGGTCGCTTTTTCATGATTTCCCACCGCCCGGTGGATGAAAGCCTGTTCGTGCAACAACCGGACGAGAATGCAGGCAGGTTCCAGCCATACCGAGGGCGGCTTGTCGGCGATCAAGAGAGCGACTAAGGAATCAGCGGTTGCTTTCTCGATGAATTCCCGGTCGAATCCGACGGCGAGCCGAAACGTTTGGTTGAGATGCGTCTGCGCTTCCTCGTGATTGCCGCTACGATTTAGATTCATGATCCGCGCGATCGCGCTTCCGAGTTGTTCGATCATGCGTAGAATCAGGTCTTTTTTCATTGTGTCGATCCGCCCTACATATCAAGTGCACTATGCAGTACGAAAATAGAGCATGGTGTCGTGCCCGCTTCACATAGACAATGACTCACTTCTTTATTTGATTTATTGATTGGACTTATACTGCACGTTCTCGTACACTGAACGTGAAAGGGTTTATACGATTCATGATGAGTCAAAGATCAACGGTGGAGCAGATCCGCGCCCGTTTCGATGCCGACGTAGAACGGTTCAGCAAGCGTGAGACCGGTCAAACTGCCTTGATGGACGCGGTTCTAGCCCTGGACCTGATTGCAGACGCCGCCCTGGCAGTAACCCCTAACGCCACCGATATTCTTGACATCGGGTGCGGCGCGGGGAACTTCTCTCTCGCCTTGCTGGAGCGTCTACCGAACCGGAACGTGACGCTCAACGATCTGTCGGAGCCGATGCTCACACGGGCGAGCGAACGCGTTTCGGCGGCGACTACGGGTAGCGTCCTCATAGCCCGAATAGATATTCGGGAATGGGAGACCGGCGACGGTGCGTTCGATATAATCGTCGCAGGATCCGTGTTGCACCATCTGCGCACCGACTCCGAATGGGAAGCGGTGTTCGCGAAACTGTTCGCGGCGCTTCGCCCCGGCGGATCGCTCTGGGTGTCCGACCTGGTCGAATCGTCGCACCCCGGCGTTCAGGCGCAGATGTGGGATCGCTACGGTTCCTACCTCGCCGGGCTGAACGGCGAGGCATACCGCGACAAAGTGTTCGCCTACATCGCGAAGGAAGACACGCCGCGCCCGCTCTGGTACCAGCTCGATCTGCTCCGCCGCGTCGGGTTCGCACAGGTCGAGATCCTGCACAAGAACGCGGTCTCGGCGGCGTTCGGCGGCGTGAAGGCGGTATTCTGAACCTTTCTATGCATCTCCTTATCCCTTCCGATATGTACGATAAGCGGGCGCCGGACCCCGATTTCGCGGACGAAGCGCGTGCGGCGGCGGAGCACGGCTTCACGGTGGTGCTCTTTCATCTGGAATCTCTCCGGGAAGAGGATTTGCGGCGGGCTCTGGTCGCCACGCGAACCGCGCCACATCCGGATACGCCGCTCCTGTATCGCGGATGGATGCTCTCCGGCACCGAGTACGCCGCGCTCTACGACGCTTTGCGATCGGAGCACGGCTACCGATTGGTCAACGCCCCGGCTCAATATGAGGGGGCACATTTTCTCCCCAATGCTTACGCCCATCTCGATGGCACGACCCCGGAATCGGTCTGGACAGATGGGGCGGATTACGACGCCGCATGGGAGGCGTACGAGGCGTGGGGTCGCCCTCCCGCCATCGTCAAGGATTATGTCAAGTCCGCCAAGCACCGCTGGAAGGAAGCGTGTTTTCTGCCGGAGGGCTCCGGTCGGGCACATTTCGTCTCCGTATTGACCGCGCTTCGGGAGTATCGCGCGACCGATTTCACGGGGGGCTTTGTTTTGCGGCGGTTCGCCCCGCTCCGCGTCGTCGGCGAAACGTCGTTCGGGCAACCGCTTCATGAAGAGTACCGCCTGTTTTTCGCGGACGGAGAGTGTTTCGCGCGTGCTCCGTTCGCAGTGCCGGGCGATTTCGCGGCAAATATCGGGACGTGGCGCGACATCGCGCGCCGGTTCGGGAGCCGGTTTCTGAGCATGGACGTTGCACGCACCGAGTCGGGCGAATGGCTCGTCGTGGAAACCGGCGACGGCGGCGTGTCCGGTTTGCCGGAGGGCGTTTCATCCGATTCGTTCTACGCCGCGTTGCCGGAATCGCTTTCGGCGCCGTCCGACGATTGACTTTTCGCGGCGCTTTCGGTTATCCTCCTCGCGTGCCGTGGCGGAATTTGCCGCCCGGCGAACGCCGCAATGACGCGCGAAACGAATTACAGAAAGGCTCTTGAACGCTTTTATGCCACGCGCTCTTGTCACCGGCGGTGCCGGATTTTTAGGGTCACACATGTGCGACCGCCTTCTCGCCGAAGGCTACGAAGTTGTCGTATTCGACAACCTGTTGACCGGTTCCGCCGATAACCTGTCCCACCTCGCGAATGAACCCCGGTTTTCCTGGGAGAACACCGACGTGTCGAACGGACTGTCGTTCCCCGGCGAAGTAGACGTCATTTATCACATGGCGTCGCCCGCGTCTCCGGTAGACTTCGCCACCAAGGCTGTCGAGATTTTACGCGTGAACGGCGTCGGGACATATAACGCGCTTGAGCTGGCGAAGGCGAAAGGAGCCCGGTTCCTGATCACATCCACATCGGAGGTGTACGGCGACCCGCTGGTACACCCGCAGACGGAAGACTACTGGGGCAACGTCAATCCCATCGGGACCCGGGGTTGCTACGACGAGGCGAAGCGCTACGGCGAAGCGATGACAATCGCGTACCGGCGCTATCACGGCGTGGACGCGAAAATCGTCCGCATCTTCAACACGTACGGGGAACGGATGCGCCTCTCGGACGGGCGGGTGGTACCGAACTTCGTCGGGCAGGCGCTCCGCGGCGACCCGATCACGGTGTACGGGACCGGTCAGCAGACGCGCTCCTTCTGCTACGTCTCCGATCTACTGGAAGGGATCTTCCGACTGGCGACCAGTGAACACGCCGGTCCGATGAACTGCGGCAACCCGACCGAGCGTACGATGCTGGAGTTCGCGCAGGAGATCAAACGGCTGACGGGATCGGCGTCCGAGATCGTTTACGAACCGCTCCCGACCGCCGACGACCCGAAACAGCGCCGCCCCGACATCACGCGAATGAAAGAATGGGTGAACTGGGAGCCGGTCGTATCGCTGGAAGAAGGCTTGACACGCACCATCGCCTATTTCAAGGGAAAGATCGACGCCGGGGCGAAGTAACGACCGGCAATCGCCAACCGTTATGCGAATCTTACCGATAGCCAGCGACCGGCGCTATTATGTATCGCTCGGCGACGCGCAGAGTCGAAACGCGGACAATCACGTAGGTGCGGCAAGTCAGTTTTATGGCCGACTTGCCGCGCTTGATTCTCAATTGAAAATGGTGCCGCTGGCTACCGAGGGCGCGACGGCAGCGTCCGTACGCTATGTGCAACTACCGCGCCTCCGGGAAATGAACGTGCAACCGTCGGTAGTTACTCTGACACTGGGCGCGAGTGACCTTTCCCGGCTAGCGTTCGGCGGCATGGAGGGCGTCTGCCGCGAACTGCGCGAACACGGCGATGTCATCCTGACGTCGTTGCGTACCTCGGCGCCCCACGCCGTTCTCCTTTTCTCAACACTCTATGACCCGATGGACGGCGCGGACGCCTCGTTAGCCACCGGCATCCGCCAATTCAACCACACTCTCCGAACCCTGGTAAGACCGTATGGCGGTGTGATCTCCGATCTCTACACGGCATTCTCCGGACACGGGGCGAGCGTTGGTGATCCCCTCTCCCCACTCACGATAAGCGAAAATCCGGACTTGTACCTTTGCGCGGGAGCCGATTTAGTACCGGTTCCTAATCAGCGCGGAGCCGCCGTATTCGCCGAACTGTTACTCCGCAATTATCATGCCGCTTTCACGGAAGAGACGCCGCTTGTGTCCGATTTCACAACCGGCGGGTTGCCTTTGTAGCGGACCTGGGTGACGCCAGACGCCTCCACGTTTAATTCCCGTGTCGCTTTGACCTCGACTACACTCGTTCCGCTACCCTGAACCACGGTGATCTCGGATGTCAGCCCGAAGGCGCGATACCGGCTTGCCCCGGATAGATCAACGGTTTGCCGCGTTGCTCTCCCTGTCTTGATTTCGATTCGACTGGCGCCGCTTGCGCTGACTTTCAGCGTGTCGGCATCTACCCCGTCGAATTCGGCGGACGTCGCTCCCGACATCGAGAGGACAAACTCCCCCGCCGCTGGTAGCGGGTTTATTTCCGCTCTCGTCGCTCCGGAAAGCGCGAGAGCGTTCAGCGCTTTCACACGCAGACGGTAAGTGATCGGCGTCCGCGGTTCGAAAGAAACGTCACGGGTCGGGCCGATTTCCCACGCCGAGCCGTTTCGTTTCACCTCGATGTACGGGAGCAAATTGTCGTCCGCCTCGATGGTGAGTCCTTCTGTCGCCCCGACCTCGACCACAAGCGTTCCTACCCCGTGTACAGCTACCTGCCGCACGCCAGAAACGGGGCGCGAAACCGTTTTCGCGGTGCCGGAACCTTTGATACTCTCCCCAGCACTCCACGCACGAACGTTGGCTACCGCCGCCGCACCCAACAAACAAACCAGTAGTAACCCGAATTGTTTTCGTCTCATCTGCCACCCTCCCGGGATTCCGACACGTCGGGCGGCAGATCGGTTGCGGTGGACGTTTATCGGGGGCGGCCATTTCACGATATAGTTTTCTATGGAACCCGACGATGCGACGTTTTTACGGGCGTTCGAATCCTGTTCACTTCCCCGTTCGGAGTGGACGCACCGGGCTCATCTGCGCATGGCCTATCTTTACCTTTGTGATTTCCCGGATGCCGAGGAACTTCTGCCTGTAATCCGCCGGCGAATACAAACGTATAACACGGCGAACCGGAACCGAAGCGGCTATCACGAAACAATCACGGCGGCGTACCTGTATTTCGTCGCGGACCGATTACGTCACCGACGGTCCCCCGACTTCGCCGGGTTCGAGCGCGAAAACGCCGACTTATTCGCGCCGGGTGGTGCGGTACTTTTGCAATATTATCGCGGGGAAACGCTGTTTTCACCGGAAGCCCGCGCGCGATTTATATCGCCCGATCGCACCCCCCTCCCGCAAACAAAGATTCAGGCGGTATAACCGTATATATGTCTGATGTCCCCCGGGAGATTCCTATCGGCTACGGCGAAACGCTTACGTGCGAGGCTGTGGAAGCGGCAACGAGCTGTCCCGTAACCTTATCCAATGCTGCCTGGGCGCGAATCGAAGCGTCCTACCGGGACTTCTTACGCCATGTGGAGAAGCGTGTTCCTATTTACGGAACGACTACCGGCTTCGGTCCGCATGTCGTTTCCGCAACGGGAGGCGCAGAAGCGCAGGGGGCGTCCTTGATCGCCCATCTGGGGGCCGGTTACGGTCCCGACGCGCCGCAAGCCGTCGCCCGCGGCGCGATGGTTCTCCGTTTGCACACCGTCGGGCAGGGCTACTCCGCGGTTCGCCCCGAGGCGGCGACGGCGTATCTTGCGCTGACCAACTCCGGTGTCGTGCCGTGCGTGCCGGAAACAGGGTCGGTCGGTGCGTCTGGCGACCTCGTCCCTCTCGCGCACATCGCCCGTGTCTTGACGGGCGGCGGGGAAGCGTTCTACAAGGGGAATCGGCTTTCGGGGTCGGTATGCTTGCGCCTAGCAGGACTAGCGCCGATCGAACTGACCGGGCGCGACGCACTCGCCCTTGTCAACGGCACATCCTTTCTCGGCGCGTATTCTGCGACCGCCGTCGCCCGGACCTCGCGCCTGATCCGTTATGCCGAAACACTGACCGGGTGGCTTTACCGACTTCTTGGCTGCCGGACGGACGCGACATCGGCGGATCTGAATCGTATGCGTGGGCACGACGGACAGGTCGAGAGCGCACGACATATCCGTTCGGAGGCGGGTCGTTTCGGGGAAGAAGAGGACACGTCGCGCCCGCTCCAGGAAGTTTATTCCCTGCGATGTGCCCCGCAGGTTTTGGGCGCGTGTCGCGATAGCCTGCAACATGCGCGCACGATCGTTGAACGCGAAATGAACGGCATCGACGATAATCCGGTGATCTTCCCGGATTCAGTCCTGCACGGCGGTAATTTTCACGGGCAAGCCGTCGGGTTCGCCGCCGACACACTCAATGCTGCAATAACACAGATAGCAGTGCTTGCCGAACGACAGATCGCTATTCTCTGTACACCATCCCGCCACAACGATTTCGCGCCGCTCCTGCTGGCCTACGAACCGGGAAGGGACAGCGGGCTTTCCGGGGCGCAACTGACCGCGACCGCTTTGCTTGCCGAGATGCGAGGGGCGTGCCAGCAGTACGCGACTTCCTCGATCCCGACCAACGCCGACAACCAGGATGTCGTGCCGATGGCGACACTCGCCGCGCAGTCCGCGTACCGGCAAACCGAGCGACTCGCCGGAGTACTTGCCGTTCTGCATATCGCGGCATTCCAGCTCGACTTCCTGCGCGGTGACGGCAAGGCGGCGGGTAGAACATCGCCCGCACCACCGGATTTCCCGACGTTCGAGCCACTGCGATCCGACCGGGCGTTGCAGACCGATATCAGGTGGGTCGCGGACGCGTTTCTGCGACGGGAGCTTGCGCCAAACGCTACTTGAACCGTACGATATCTACCGCTTTCATCCCCGCCCGGTACGCCGCGAGAAGTCCCGCCGGGGCGTCCTCGAACACGACACAAAGTTCGGGTGCGATGCCGAGTAATTCGGCGGCACGCAGAAAAACGTCCGGGGCGGGTTTGCCGTGCGAAACATCTTCCGAACCGACGACGGGACCGAATAAGTCGCGGATGCCGACGGCTTCGAGCGATTCGATCACCACGTCACGCCGCCCCCCGGATGCGACCGCGAGCGGGACCCCTGCCGCGTATAGTCGCTTTGCTTCCTCGATCACGAATAGTAGCGGTTTCACTTGCGGGATTAGCGTTTGATACACCTCTTCCTTTATGTTCGCGGTTTCGTGGGGCGGCAGTGTCAGCCCGTGTATCTCGTTCAGCCGCTCCATTATCTCTTTCGCCGGTGTCCCTCCCCACTCGTAGAACTGCGTTTCCGGGAAGATGTCGGGGTGCCCCAGGTCATCCAGCGTTTTGCGCCAGGCGACAAAGTGAAGCGGCATGGTGTCCACGAGAGTGCCGTCGCAGTCGAAAATAGCCCCGGCGGGTAGTTCGGTGAGCGGCATCGGTATGAGATGATCGGAAATGAGGGCGTTTGTCATGGTTCTGTCTCCCGGAGCGGAATCGTCTACAGTGTAACCGCAAGCGGGTTTAGGGCACAAGAGCCGCGGGTAGATATGCTTTAGCGGACGATAAACGACGGGTCCGCGGAGGCACAAAATGAACAACAAAAGTGGCAATAACCTTATTTTCCTAGCGCTGGTCGGTGGCGGTTTATACTGGGCGTCCAAGCAGCCCGGCGGTATCAAAGGAACGTGGGATAAACTCGGCGGAAAGTTGCACGAGATCCAAAACTCTAACGACCCCATCGGTACGATCAAGCGGCAAATAAACGACGCGAAGTACAACGCGATCAACAGCGACCGCCCGTATGGGGTGAGTGCATACGACAACGCAACCACACCCGCGACGCAGATATAGGGTGGGCCGTGTACAGGAATTGACCGTGCAAACGATGAATGTAAGGGACGATGAGTCACACTCAGCGTCCCTTTCTGTTGCCGCGCCCTTTCCCATCTGGGGGCACTATCGGTTTAGTATCTCCCGCCGGTCCATCCCCGGCGTCCGATATTGAACGTGCCGTAGAGGTGCTATCCGCGCGCGGCTGTCATGTCGTCGTGGGGGATCACGCGGCGGATAATGCCGAACTATCCGGCTATCCTTATCTTGCCGGGATCGACGAACACCGCGCCGACGATTTGAACCGCTTCTTAGTCGATCCCGCGATCGATCTGATTCTTTGCGTTCGTGGTGGCTACGGATGCGCTCGAATTCTTGACCGGCTTGCCCCGGCGCAAGAGATCCGACGCGACCCTAAACCGATAGTTGGTTATTCCGATATCACCGCGCTCTCCCTTTTCCTGGCGGCTCACGCTGGTATTGTCTCCTTCTCTGGAATCATGGCGACGGCGGGGGACGGCTTTGCGGAAGGCACCCTCGATCCGTTCAGCGAGGCGTCCTTCTGGCAGGCGGTCGGCGCGGACGGATTCGGCAGTGTGTATCTTCCTCCCGAAGGAAACGCATCATGGGCCGTTCATCGCCCGCCCATGGATGACGGCGACACCGTGACCGGTCCCCTTTTTCCGGCGTGTTTGTCGTTGCTCACGTCGCTCGCCGGGACGCCCTATTTACCGGATATGAACGGCGCGGTTCTGGTCATTGAGGATGTTCACGAGGAGTTATACGCCGTAGACCGTATGCTGGTCCAATTGCGTCATGCCGGGGTGTTGGAAAACCTTGCGGCGGTGCTCATCGGCTCGTTTAACGGCACGACCGCCGACGAGGAGGCGCGGCTAGCGGTGGGTGTTCCTCGCCTCGTTCTGGAAAATACACCGCCCTCGGTCGCAGTGGCCTCCGGCGTCGCCTACGGACATATCGCCCGCCGCCTGACGTTGCCCGTCGGCGCGGTCGGAACCGCGGACCTCCGGGATGGCACCTTTTCGTTTGACATACGCCCGTAGGCACGATACAGTGAGTGGGCAATTTCGGGGCATGGCGCAGCTTGGTAGCGCGCTACCTTGGGGTGGTAGAGGTCGTGGGTTCGAATCCCGCTGCCCCGATGCAGAAAAGCCGGTCACGGAATTATTTCCGTGACCGGCTTTTGTTTTTCCCTTATGCGAACCGTCATTGTGCCGCGAGCCAGTCGCTCCGCAGAATCTCCGCAAGCCATACATCGAGATATCTCCCGTTCCGCCAGATGTGCTCTCGGGCGATGCCGACCGTTTTGTACCCCGCCTTTTCCAGGACGCGCCGGGAACCGATGTTCGGCAGGTAGACGTTCGTGTTGATCTTATGCAGGTTCAACTCCTCGAACGCGAAGCGGGTGCGCAGTCGCACGACCTCGGTGCCGTAGCCTTTCCCCCACTCGCTTTTCTCCCCGATCAGGTTTCCACTGCTCGCCGAGTGGTGAATCGGGTGGATGGCGTGGATACCCGTCGTTCCGATGAGTCGTTCCTCCGCGCCGTCGGTCGCGATCACCGCCCAGAACACGCTGGTCTTTTCTTTGGCGAGATTGGTGTACCAGTCTTTCTCCGCGTCGAGCGTGAACGGAAAAATGTTGTCCAGATACCGCGTCACTTCGGTATCCTCGAACCAGCGGCAGAACGTTTCGAGCATTTCTGGCTTCGGGGGAACGAGGCGTACCCGCTCCCCGACGATCACCGGGCCAAGCATAACAGGACCCCTCCCTATTCGTCAGAATTCTCCCCTTATCGCCGCGACCAAGCCGCTTGCTAAACCATTCATGAGCAAGGATCAGTCATCCTGGGAAACCTGAGCGACTGCGTATCCGGTATAACGAAACGTGATGCTGATGACGAATCGCGATCTGTACCGCGCCATCGACGGACTCCGGGGGCGTTACGAGGGAGATGCTCGCCCACTGGAGCAGTACCTGTCCGCCCTCCTCCCGCTGGCGCGAGACTTTTCGCACCAACCCTCCCTGTCGCTTTCGGAATTCTACGCCATTATTTCTGGAGCATTTACCGCCGATCCTCTTTCGTTCGACGCGGCGTGGCGGACCGTGCACAACGCGCCAGACACGGATCAGGACGATTTCGCGCAGTGGGAAGCGACCGTAATCCGTCAGATCGTCGATCTCCGAGAGATAGACGAGGCGGGAATACTAATGAGCGAACTGCGCTACTTCGGAATCGATGCCCCGCGCGGTGCCCGTTGGTACAACTTCGATTCACTCACTTATCTGGAATGCGCGATGGCAGGATCGTTCGGTGGCTGGGAACCCGACGATGACAACGGGCGTCAGATGGTCCCCGGTAACGTCGGCGTGATGGACTCCAACGGCATCATTCGGATCGTTGATCCGCGCGATATAGAACGGGAAACCTTCGAAATGCCACGGGTTTCGTGGGAGCAGTTTACTGACTTCGTCGAGTGTGGGCAGATGTACGAATAGCCGAAACAGGGTGGACTCTCCACCCGCCATGTGCTCTTCGTTCTTTGAGTCCCGACATCACGATCCCCTGTACGAAGTCGCGCTGCCCGGCGAAGAACAGAATCAGGAGCGGAACCAGAACGATCACCGACCCGACCATGGGCAGGTTCCATTCCGTGCCCCGAGTTCCAACGCCTGCTTTTCTCGCCAGAGTGCCGCCGCCATCTCGCGGTATATCCGACGGATCGCCGCGATCCCCTGCGCATCCGGTTCCGGGCACGTCACCGGGGGACTACCGACCGGGGCGGCGGGGGATCGGCACTCTGACATGCCCGCACCATGCCACGCCGGGGACCGCCCTGTCACAACCTGGGTCATCGCGCACGAACCCCGACCGGCCGACCGGGGCAAGCGCATCGGCTTCTTGCCGTCCTACAGGCTGGGAACGAGGGCGTTCTGACTGTCCCATTTGCTCGTGCGCGAGGCGTCGGCGAGCGTGTTGCCGTTCGCGTCGCTGGCGTAGGTCGTCACCGCCGAGGAGCCGACCTGCCGCGTCGCGATCCGGTTCGCGTCGTCGAACGAATACGTCTCGCCCCCCGTCACGTTGTCGGTCTTGGCAGTGCGGTTGCCCATCGCTGTCGGAATGAGACATTCCGCCGCGTCGAAGGCGTAGCCCTGCGTCTGCCCGTCGCCGTAGTTCGCCGTTTTCAGGCGGCTCAGTTCGTCATACGCGTAGGTCTCCGTCCGACTCACCGCCTGACTCTGCGCATCCAGACTCGTGATCGTGTTCGCCGTGCGCTGACCGAGTGCATCAAGGGATTTCGTAATGCAAGATACCGGTGTTCTCTCTTGTCTTCGAGTATCACCTATCGTCGTTA